>DATKYB010000061.1 GCA_035528715.1 Nitrospinota bacterium
TTGGATTATGAAGCTGGTAGATATCAATATAATCGGTTCTCAGCCTTTTAAGGCTCTTTTCAATAGCAAATCGAATGTAATCTCTTCTAAAGTTAACACTCGCCCCAACATTATAAAAATCACCACCTACCTTTGTTGCGATGATATATTTTTCTCTTTTTCCTTCGAAGGCTTCTCCCAGAAGTTTTTCACTGTGACCATGGCCGTAAACATCAGCCGTATCAAAAAAGTTACATCCCATATCTATCGCCTTTTTTATTGCCTTTAAGGAATCCTTATCGTTTGTTGGACCGTAGCTATTTCCATGCCTGTTCCCACCAATGGCCCACGCTCCAAAGCCTATTTCTGAAACCTCCAATTCAGTCTTCCCAAATCTTCTGTATTTCATGACCTTTCTCCTGAAAATTTATTTCTTAAAAACTTTTATAGATTATATTAACTTTTTTTCTCTAAATGCAAATTTTAATTTAAAACTTGAATTTTATATGTGTAGATTTAATATTATTAAAATAAAGATATGAAAATATTTTAAAGGAGGAATAATCATGACAAAAACTTTTCCTTATAAGAGATTCATGATAAAAGAGGGCTTAAAGCCAGAATCTGACAAGTTTCAATATTTCTTTAGTGTTTCTGAAGGTGGTGAAAAGAAAGCACATTATTGTATATGGGTTGACGATGAGGTTTTAGCCAAAACAAAGGAGTTTCAGAAGGCTTGCAGAGGAGTGCTTGAAGAAGAATTTATAAATCCTCATAAGAGTGAGTGGATAAAATGGGTTGAAGAAAAGCTGGACAGGAGAGATTTTAGAAATATGGTTTTAAAAATAGAAAAAGGCGACACTAAAGAGATCGATATGAGTGAGTTGAAGGAAAAGCTGGAATTTGAATGAACCATTCTCATTATGTAATGTATTGTTAAATCATTGAAAATAATCTTCTCGGATAACCTTAAGATCTATTATTCAAATCTTAGAGCTTGTATAGGGTCAGTATCAACAGCCTTTTTTGCTGGATAAACGCCGAATAAAAGCCCTATGAAGGTAGATATAACCAATGCGATAATGCTTATAAACCAAGGAATGACAAGAGTCCATTCTGTTGTTTTTGTGATGATAAAGGATACAAGAATTCCGATGATAATGCCGACGATTCCCCCGCCGAGGCTCAAAGTAATCGATTCTGTCAAAAACTGATAAAGAATATCTTTTACTGTTGCGCCAACAGCTCTTCTTACCCCGATTTCCCTGGTTCTCTCTTTGACAGAAACAAGCATCACGGCCATAATCCCGATTCCTCCGACAAGGAGGGATATGGCTGCCACGCTGGCTATGAGAAAGGTGAAGGTCGTGGACGTCTCTTTCTTTGTCTCCAGAAGCTCCATCTGCGTGAGGATGGTAAAATCATCATCAATGTCTTCGACCAGCTTGTGCTTTTCCCGAAGAAGATTTTTTACCTGCAGAAGGCAGCTTTCAATCTCTTTCTCATCTCTTGCCTGAAGATAGATGGTGCTGAGATAGTCCACGTTAAAGACCCGTCTCATGGCCGTGGTAAGGGGAATGACGATTCTGTCGTCTTCGTCCTGTCCGAGAGCATCTATCCCCTTAGGCTCAAGAACCCCTATTACCGAAAATGGAATCTTGTTGATTCTGATAATCCGGCCAAGAGGAGATTTGTTTTCAAAAAGGTTTATTTCCACACTTTTTCCGAGCACGGCAACCCTTTTAGAAACTCTCACATCTTCTTCAGTAAAAAGCCTCCCGCTTTGAAGCTCAAAATTTTTAATCGAAAAGAAATCAGGAACCGTGCCCATGACTATTGTTTTTGTTGTCAGGTTTTCGTATTTGACAGAAGTAGTCTTTTCCACGGTCGGGGCGGATTTCGCAACGGATGATATTTTTTCTTCGATGGCTCTTGCGTCCTTCAGCTTCAGCGTCGAGACCTGACCGAGCGTCCTCGGCCTTCCGTGATGCATGACGACTTCTCCCGCACAGACCGATATGAGATTTTCCCCCATCCCTTCTATCTGTTCAATAACCTTCTTTTTCGCCCCCTCGCCGATGGCAACCATAATCATGACAGAAGAGATGCCGATAATAATCCCAAGCAGTGCAAGAAAAGACCTGAGCTTATGAGAAACCAGAGATTTTAAGGCGATGGACATGGGCGTGTTTTTTTTCATTATATTTTTTTTCTATTTAAAAGCCTCCACAGGGTTGAGCTGGGTCGCCTTTCTTGCGGGCTGCATTCCGAAAAGAACCCCCACAAGAAAAGAAAAAGCAAAGCCGAGAACAAAGGGCTGCCAGGATATGGCTGTAGAGATTGATGTCATAAGGGGCAGAAACTTTGCGATAACAAGCCCTAAAGCAATTCCGATAATTCCGCCGAAAAGGGCAACGAGAACAGCCTCCATGAGAAACTGTAAAAGAATAGCCCTTCGTGTTGCCCCGAGCGAACGCTTGATACCGATTTCCCTTATCCTTTCATTGACAGAAACCAGCATAATGTTCATGATAACGATCCCGCTCACCAGAAGGGAGATGGTCGATATCAAGACCAGCATCTGGTTCAGCGTTCTTGAGGACTCGGTTATCCGTTTCAGGAGACCCTCGGCTGTGATAACCCTGAAATCGTCCTCGACAGACGGTGGAAGACGGTGGTTTTTCCGGAGGATTTCTCTCGCCCTTTCTGCGGTAATGTTGACTTTTGAGGGGTCGTTTACAAGTACCCTGATACTGTTCAGATAGTTCCGATTGAAGATTCGCTGGGCTGATGTGGTTATAGGAATTACCAATCTATCATCCGCATCATGACCGCCTCCGGTAGTCCCTTTTCTCTCAAGGATTCCTATGACCTCGAAAAAGACATTTTTGATTCTGATATATTTACCGATAGGGGTTTCGTTTCCAAAGAACTCTCTGACAATGGTGTTTCCAATGACAGCGACTCTTTTTACGCCGGTGACATCCTGATCCTCTATAAATCTCCCCTCTTTCATATCCCATTTCCTGACGACCTGCCAGAGAGGGGTGCTCCCTTCAACCCTTGTGGTCTTGTTCTTGTTTTTATAGGCAACCCTTATATCTCTCTCTCTTTGATAGACACCAACCACTTTGGCGTTTGGAAGCTGCCTTATATCTTCCGCATCTTTCAAAGAAAGGGTTGTGGCTTTTGTCCTTCGGCTAGAAAAGATCTTACCACCTCCGGATGCCATAAGAAATGCATCGGAACCGAATCCGTAGCTATTCATCCTGTCTATAACCTTTACCTTTGCTCCCTGTCCTATGGATACGATGACCGTGAGGGCGGCGATGCCGATAACGATTCCGAGCATCATGAGGGAGGTGTTGAGTTTGCTATGGTTGAGGCCCTTTAACGATTCTTTAAACAGCCTTAAGACCTTCATCGCTTTTCTTCCTGCTTTTGAGCTCGTTGAGGCTAGAGAGAGCGTCTTTCGGGTTTTTAAGCTCTTCCTCTCTTTCTATCCTCCCGTCCTTCATCTGAATGATCCGGTTTGCATGGGTAGCGACTTCTCTGTCATGGGTGATGCAAACGATAGTCTTTCCTTCCCGGTGAAGTCTCTGGAATATGGAGAGGATTTCCAGGCCGGAGTGGGTGTCGAGATTCCCTGTCGGTTCGTCCGCGAGGATAATACGAGGGTCGTTTATCAATGCCCTGGCAATGGCGACTCTTTGCTGCTGGCCTCCTGAAAGCTCATTCGGTTTGTAATAAATCCTGTCTCCAAGGCCGAGAAAGGTTAAAATCTCTTTTGCCTTCTCCCCAGCATTAGTGGGGTATTCCTGGCTGTAGATTAGGGGGAGAAGGATGTTATCAATTGCTGATGTTCTGGGAAGGAGATTATAGGACTGAAACACAAAACCGATTTTCTTGTTTCTTATTCGCGAAAGCTCCCAGTCGCTCAGTTTCTCAACCTCTTCACCTTCAAAGAAATAGCGGCCGCTTGTCGGTCTGTCTAGGCAGCCGACGATATACATAAGAGTGCTTTTCCCCGCGCCCGAGGGAGCCATGATGGCGGTGAACTCCCCCTTTTTAATAAAAAGGTCGATGCCATGAAGAACAGGGGTTTCCAGCTTTCCGTTTTTAAATACCTTGGTTATCCCCTCAAGCCTTATCATCTCTTGATTCTCCTCAGGTTCTTTTCTGCCTCAGACAGGGGATAAAAAACAGCGACCTCTTCCCCCTTTTTAAGCCCATCGATAATCTCTACAAAACCCCTTTCCCTCCATCCTGTTTTTATAGTCCTTTCTATTAGTTTCCCACGATTGAAGACATAAACGATTTTTCTTCCTTTTATATTTTTTATCGCCTCAGTGGGAATAGCCAATGCATTCTCTTTTGTTCCAATAATGATATTGACATTTGCAGTCATCTCAGGCCGGAGAAGATCGATAAAATCATCCTTTATCGTAATGATGACCTCGTAGTTAACCACATTTTCCTGTATTATGGCCTTTGGATAGATGGCCACCACCCCTCCTCTAAATGGCCTTTTTGGAAAACTATCTACAGTGAAGGTTGCCTGCTGTCTCATCTGAATTTTCCCTATATCTGTTTCGTCAACAAATGCATTAACCTGAAGTTGAGAAAGGTCAATAATGTTTACAAAGGTAGGGGCATTGAAACCGGCAGCTACGGTCTCTCCTTCCTGGGTAGATATGGATGCTATGGAACCGGCTATGGGGGCCCTTATCCTCGCATAGGAAAGTTCTGTTTCTAATTCCATAAGACTTGCTTTTGCCTGTTTTACCCTTGCCTTTGCCAGAGCCAAGTCCTGAAGATATTTTGTTTGAAGGTAGATAAGGTTTTGTTTTAATGCTCTATGCCCAGCCTTTAAGACATCGAGCTCTTTTTTTGCCTGATCAAGTTTTTCCTGAGGAGAAACGCCTTTACTAACAAGGGATTGTTGCCTTTTATAGTTTATCTCTGCAAGATTAAGCTCAGCAACTTTTTCATCTATTTCAGCCCTGGCCTTTTCTATCTCTTTAGGGGTCTGTTCTCTTATGGCGGTCTCTTTTGCTTCTTCTGCAAGCAGATTTGCTTTTGCCCCTTCAACCTTGGCGAGGAGGTCATTATGTTCTATGGTGGCTATCAGATCACCCTTTTTGACCTTGTCTCCAATCTTAACCATAAGTCTTTCTACAAGCCCGGAAATTCTGGAACCTACCTTCACCTCTGCTCCTATCACTGGCTTTACTGTTCCGGTAGCAAGTATGGTATGATTGACGGTCCTAAGTACCACCTTCTCTAATTTAAAATCTTTATCCTTTCCCTTGCTTTCTTTTGTGAATCTTAATCCTAAAAAGACTCCTATGAGGAGAATGATGATACTGGTAGCTATAATTAAATTTTTTCTGTTTTTCACTTAATCCCTATTTGTTAATTAGCCTTATAGAAGCAATAATTACTTATATGGTAGAACAGTTTTATTATTCTGTCAATTGAGAATTTTTTTAATCAAATTTTTTGTAAAAAATGTATGGTTATTCAGAATTATTATCGTAACAAATGTGCCAAAATATAAGTTAATTATTTTATTTCGGTTTAGAACTCATGGTTTTTTAAACCTAACCGTATAATTCCAGAAATTCCCAAGTGCTTCATCTAAAACAAAACCTGCTTCTTCGCCTATTCTGATTGTAGTAGATTTTAAAGGATAATCGGGATCGGGAAAAAACTCTGTTACAGCAAGGATTCCGCTTGGCTTCAATACTCTTTTTACTTCTCTCAAAGCCTTTTTCTTGTCAGGGATTTCTTGAAGAACGGTAATCATATATACAAGGTCAAGAGAGTTGTCACTAAAGGGCAATTCATAGGCGTTTTTGTTTATGAGTTCGATGTTTTTGATATCTTTGTTTCCCACTTTATTGAGTTTATTTTCAAGCTGCTTTAGCATTTCTGGTTGAATATCAAGGGCATACACTTTTCCTTTTTTTTCAACTGCGCTTGCAACGAAAGTTGTAAAAGCTCCACTCCCGCATCCCACTTCTAAAACATGCATATCTTCCTTTATGCCGCTTCTTTGTATCAACTTATCAGGGGGTTGTAATTTCCTTCTAAAATTGCTGTCCAGAATAGACCCGATAAACGCAGGGGCAGGAAAATGATAAATCTTTCGAATGATTCTGAGAACAACCTGGTATAAAAAAATCAGCCCTAAAATTCCTATTAACAGAATTTTAATTACCACGATCTTCTCCTTTTTTTGTATTAGATATTTTAACAGAGTATTTTCCATAAATAAAAAATTTTAATACCCTTTTAAGATTTTTTCAGGTCTTTGGAGAGAGATAAAAAAGAAAGCTATAATTACTAAAGTTCATATAAAAACATGTCGATAAATATATAACGATAATCTTCAAATTTTTAGGGTATTTTACAAATGGAAATAATAGGACAGAAAGAGAGACGTCGAGCACCGAGAACAGCTCTCCATACCGCTGTTATGGATGTATATCCTATAAATATACAGCACCAAAGAGAACTGAGAGGAAAAATCTATGATGTTTCTACTTTAGGAGCAAAATTTGTCTCTAACAAACCTTATGCTATAGACTCAAAAATCTATGTTGGTCTTTTGTTGCCGAATTGTAATTCTCTGATAAATATCTCTGGAAAGGTTGTGCGGTGCGAAGAAGAAAGTAGTGAAGAGTACCACATTGCTGTAGAATTTGATGAAGATAAATACCAGCAATCTTTATTAGAAGAATACATAAGAATTATGAAATTATGGGATGAGCAGTGGGGTAAATAAAAAACATGAGTAGTATCAAAAGTCCTTCCATGCATCTCTCTTCATCATCATACCCAGTAAAGCTTTAATGAACAGGTTTTATTCCCAATTCTTTCATCTTTTTCTTGCTGGGAATCCCTTCTCTTGTCCATTCTCTTAGCTGATAATATTCATCCAGCATCTTTTTGAAGTCAGCAGGTGATATAGGTGGGATATTCTCCCTTCTCGGCACTTTGAAGAACCTTATGGGAAGCCAATCATCTCTTTTCCTCGCCCCTAATCTATGGTTTATCATTCGCTTGAGATTGAATATTCGCTCCCCTAATCTTAGCAGCCTCTTGTTAGAAAACCTCCAGCCTGTTATATCTTTAAGCCATGTATTTAACAGTGTGGGGCCAAGTCTGCTCCTGACAAAAAACTTACAGATCCCAAGGGCATTATACAGTGTTAAAAGATTATGCATCTTGAAATTATTCAATGCCTTATTTTGAGTGGATAAACCATCAGAAGGTATTCCATGGAAACCTATGTCAGGAATTGAGAGCCCCAGGTCTACAGAAAAGGACATTCCCTCCATGTGGTCAGCTCCTCGTGGAGCCACAGCATAATTCAGGCCCATGGATATGAAAGGCCTGGGATCGTGCATAGGCACCTCAAGACCCTTTACGTGCACAGCAAGGTTATGAAACTTCTTCCCCAGTCTTTTTGCTGCATCAACGACACCATCAGCCAGTATCCTTCCCATCCCCTCTCTTTTGCCCATTTTATGGATCAACTTCAGGATGATGTCCGGATCACCCCATCTCAGTTCCAGCCCATCCGTCTCCCTTTTTGTAATGAAACTTTTCTCATATCCCTCTATCAGCATGGCAATTGTAACTCCTGCAGATATGGTATCCAAGCCGTATCTGTTACACAAACTATTCGCGTATAGGATGCTTTCTATATCATCGTTCATGCATAAGGCTCCAAGAGCTGCTAGTGTTTCGTATTCAGGGGCGTGGCCTGATAAGGAGCCATATCTGCTATCCTTTATATCAATAAGATTTGTGCAATAAACAGGACAGCTGAGGCAGGCTTGGTCTCTTACATCATATGCAGAGTGGATAGCCCTCCCATCAATCTTATTTGCCCCTTCTCTCCACTCTCCTGGCAGAAAACTCTTTATTGGCGTATCTCCAATATATTCTAGATTTGCAACACTTCCAGAAGTTCCATATTTCTTAAATTCCCCAAACAGTTCTAATCTTTCTGAATAAAATCTTAAGATATCCTCTCTAAGAGCATCACTGTTATAAACTTTGATACCTCTTGTTCCTTTTATAGCAATCCCTTTAAGATTCTTTGAGCCCATTACTGAGCCAGTCCCGCTCCTTCCCGCAGCTCTTCCAAGAAAACCCTCAAAGATGATATTGGCAATCTTACTCATCTTTTCACCAGCAATACCAATGCAGCCAACCTTTGCATCATCATCTGTTTCTTGTCTTATCAGTTCATCTGCCTCAATCGTATCACGACCCCATATATGTTCAGCAGGACAAATCTCTACCTCATCATTTTCTATCCATAAATAGACAGGTTTTTCTGCCCTCCCTGTTATAAAGATTCCATCATAGCCAGCATACTTTATCTCTCCCCCAAAATATCCTCCTAAAGTAGCTTCGGTCCAAAGACCTGTCTGGGGAGATATGGTACAGATGGATGTCCGGTTTGCTCCTGGAACGGGTGTTCCTGTAAAGAGACCGGGAAGGAGCATTAGAGGGTTTGACGGCTTAAATGGGTCTCTGCTTAATTTTTTTATCTCATAAATGAGCTTTGCACCTATTCCGCTTCCCCCAAGATAATCTTTATAGTCTTCATCTTTAAGATCGATTAGACGATTTTTCCTTCTTGATAGATCAATAAAGAGAATCCTTCCAAAAAATCCTTTGTTCATCAAATTTTTCCTTTTTTAAGATCAGGATTGAACTTTCTAAGATAATAGAGGGTGCATTAGTCTATCAATTGTAATAGGAAAAATAAAGATTTTTTATGATGTTAGTCTTGTTTTTTCCCATAAGACTGATATGATAAAATAACAAATAAATCAAAGATAACTTGGATTTTTTCTTGTTCAGTGATTTCAGTTAAGGTGTTTTTTCTATGAAAAGAATGAGGATTCTCATGTACAATCAAGTAGACCACTACCCCATAGAAGCCATGGAGGACGGCCTTCATCCAGAAAGCCAGATAGAGCAGCTGGATTACTTAATGAAACACGGCTTCCACATTGTTAGTCTCGATCAAGCCCTATCTTATATGGAAGGCAAAGAAAAGCTTCCCGAAAATTCTCTTGCCATTACAATTGACGGTGGCTATGCTGACGCTTATTCCCAAGTTTTGCCAATACTTGAAAGATATAGCATCAAAGCAGCATTCTTTATTGCTCCTGGACTTATCAACGGCAGTCGAGTAATTAAAGGCCATTCCTTACCCTGTATGAGCTGGGGTCAGGTCAGAAGCCTTGTGGATAAGGGAATGACCATTGGCCATTATGGCTGCAATGGGCGTGCATTTCAGAAAGTGCCGAGAGAGATTGTTGAAGAGGACATTGTTCATTCGAAACCTCTCTTTGAAAAATATTTGAATATTCAGCCGACTTACTATGCGGTGTTCGAAGGGACGCCTGAACCTAAAACCGTTGAGTTATTAAAGGAGCATGGCTACAAGGCAATGTTGACAAAATCCCCTACCAAACAGCGTCTTAGCCTCTATTCGATTAGCCGCATTCAAGTTGACGATGATGATCTCAATATCTTTTTGGTCAAGATTTCCAAAACCTTTCTTCGATTTAAAGATTCCCGTTATTGGAAATGCATCAGGAAGTATCGTTTAGATATGGCTTTTCACCATCTATCTAAATTTTATAATAAATTTAAAAGCGGGCGGGTTTCCTCTGAGACATCTTAAAAAGAAGAGGCAAGGAAAAGCTAATGAAACCTGATTTTAACAAATTGATGGATTTAAGCCATAAATTCCAAATATCAAAAATATTTTTCGTGGCATGTGAACTGGATATCTTCAGTCATCTTTCAGCAAAATCAAAAAATATATCTGAATTGTCTAAAGTGCTTTCGATAAATGCCGGGTCATTAGAGATATTCCTCAATGGATTGGTCGCAATAGGAGTTCTGAGAAAAGAAAAAGATTTATATTCTAATTCTCCTGAGGCAGAAGAATATCTTGTTAAAGAAAAACCTAATTACAGAGGGGCTATCTTTAAACATATCCATCACGGCTGGGAAGAATGGTCTGATCTTCAAAAAACCTTAATATCAGGAAAAAACATTGGAGGCGTCCAGGATTTTTGGTTGAAAGAAAACAGAGAAAGGGTCAATGCCTTTATATGGGGCATGGATAATCTTGCCAGGGATTTAGCCCCTGTGGTATTAACCTATCTGAATCTTGATGGCAAAAGGAATATGTTGGATTTAGGAGGGGGACCAGGAACTTATTCCATTACTTTTTTAAAAAGTTATAAGGACTTGAACAGCACCATCTTTGATTTACCTCTAACACAAGAAATCGCAAAAGAAAATATCAAAAAGAATAAGATGCAAAAGAGAATATCTTTAAGGTCAGGAGATTTTCTAAAAGACGATATAGGTGGGTGCTATGATTTTATCTGGATGTCACATATCCTCCATAGTAACTCAGAAGAAGATTGCGAATTTCTTATAAAAAAGGTTTACACTTCTCTGGGTCCTTCAGGGATGGTTGGAATTCATGATTTTGTTCTCAATAAAGATAAAGTTTCCCCACCTTTTGCTGCCATTTTTGGGGTTCATATGCTTGCCGTTACAGAAAAAGGAAGGACTTATACATATGAAGAGATATCAAGGTGGCTTAAAAATGCTGGTTTTAAAGACATAGAGGTTATGGATGTTTCAGAGGTTACAAAACTGATAAGGGCAGAAAAATCATAAAGTTTTCAAGGTTTTGAGAATATAAACTTTTTTTATTTTTAAAATAACTCATTTAGAGAAAAAATTCTGGGCAATGATTCCTGCAAGAGGAGGCAATAAAAGGGTAGAGGCTATTCTAATCAAAGCAAATCTGAGGCCGATAAATGTAATCTCATACGGCAGTCTTGTAAGAGACCACAAACTCCATGCTGTTACAAATGCCACTATCGTTCCTGTTCCTGCTCCTGATTTATATATTGATGCTGCAATAGGAAAACACACAAAAGGCCCTCCAGGGGTTAATGCTCCGGCTATAGACCCAAGAAAGACACCCTTTAAGCCTGATTCTTTACCCAACCATTTTATGATAAATTCCTGGGGAATAAGGACCTGGATCATCCCTACGATAATAAAGGCAACAATAAGGATAGGGAATATTCTTAAAAAGTAATCAAACCCACTCTTAACACCTTTTAGCGGAAGGGAAGGATCCTGATAGTATCCTAAGATTAATAAAAGAATAGCAATAAGAGACATGGTTAAAAATGCAAGCTTCATTCTTTTCTCCTTCAGATTTATTCTTTGCTTTTTTTTAATTTTATTCTAAACCAAAAATTTAAAGCATTATACTTATATCTCTTGTATAAAGAAATCACTTTTTATGGAGGTATAAAAATGAGCCCTTATAAGATATTGAAGGATGATCTTGGAAATGAATTTATGTTTGTCTCAGAGAAAGGCTTTTCTCTATTAAAAAATCCTATCCTTAACAAAGGAAGCGCCTTTTCTAAAGATGAAAGAGAGAAATTTGAACTATCAGGTTTTCTTCCTCCATATATTTCAAACATGGAGGAGCAACTGCTGAGGGTAAAGGAGAATTACAAAAGGAACAAGAGCTCTATAGAAAAATATATATATCTAAGGTCACTGCAGGATCGAAATGAAACCTTATTTTATGCCTTTCTCACAAAGAACCTAGAGAGGCTTATTCCCATCATCTATACCCCAACTGTAGGAGATGCTTGCAGGCAGTATAGCCACATATTCCGAAGAGAAAGGGGGTTATGTATTACACCCAATAACATCCAATATATCGACACGATGTTTAAAAACATCCCTCATAAAGATATTAGAATCATTGTCGCCACAGATAATGAGGGAATTCTTGGATTAGGTGATTTGGGGCTGGGAGGAATGGGTATTCCCATTGGCAAATTGTCCCTTTATATCTCTGGTGCAGGCATTCATCCATCAAATTGTCTCCCTGTTACCTTAGATGTTGGCACCAATAACAAAGAACTCTTAAATGACCCCTTGTATCTTGGATTAAGACAGGAGAGGCTGAGAGGAAACAAGTATTTTCAATTTATGGACCAATTTGTAGAAGGGGTAAAGAGAAACTCTCCTCATGCTATGATCCAGTGGGAAGATTTGAGCAGACAGAATGCCTTTACAATCCTAAAACGGTTTAGAAAGAAAATTGTCTCATTTAATGATGATATCCAAGGAACAGGAGCCGTCACCCTTGGCGGTACTCTGGCAGCACTGAAAATAAAAGGAGAAAAACTAAAAGACCAAGTTTTTGTTCTCTATGGTGCAGGGGCAGGGGGAATAGGGATTGCGAATCAGATATTGAATTCAATGATTAAAGAGGGGCTTTCAGAAAAAGAGGCTTTGAGTCGGATTTATGCTTTGGATTCCCGCGGTTTGATAATGAAAGGCAGGAAAGGATTGGATGATTATAAAAAAACCTTTGCAAAAAATAGAAGTGAAATACAGAATTGGAAGATAAAAAATCCATCCATGATTACCCTCAAAGATGTTGTTAAAAATGCAAAAGCAACAGTTCTCTATGGCACCTCTGGCCATCTAAGGTCCTTTACAGAAGAGGTTGTAAAGACCATGTCCAAAAATAGTAAAAGGCCCATCATCTTTGCCCTTTCTAATCCCACTCCAAAAACAGAGGCAGCCCCAGATGATATCTATAAATGGAGTGATGGGAGGGCTATCGTTGCAACAGGGAGTCCTTTCCCAGATGTCAAATATAAATCTAAGCTTTTTAGGATAGCGCAGGGAAACAATGCCTTTGTTTTCCCTGGAATAGGTCTAGGAACCATTATATCAGGAGTAAAGGAGGTCAGCGATGATATGATAACTTCTGCTGCCTATGCTCTGCCCGATCAGGTATCAAAGAGTGATTTAAGAGATGGATGTGTATACCCTCCAACTAAAAAGCTAAGAGAGATTTCAAAATCTGTTGCCTTTCACGTAGCCAGAGAAGCTGTTAGAGAAGGAATAGCCCCAGATACTTCTGATAAAGAGATTATGCGAAAAATAGAAAGTGGGATGTGGATTCCTAAGTATCTCCCCTATAGGGATAAAAAGGCCTAATTATATTTTTTAGCTCATCAACCCTGTTTTGGGCCAAACCATCGTATGTAACAAGGACTCTTAAATATTTACGACTGCCTTATTTCGGGCCGCCAAAACGAAATTCTATGCCACCATATATATTATGGATTTTAAAATCCTCAAACTCTATTTGTTGCTCATGAAATTCTGAAATGGCTTGGATATATTTATATTCCACAAAGGCAAAGATATTTTTTGTTAAGCGGATCCTTGTTCCGCTCAGAACATGAAAGGCAGCGCTTGTATCATCACTATCTGGACTTAAGGAAGCCCTGTCCTCAGATTCAGCATAAAATATACCAACACCGAGACCTCCATAGGGTTCAATACGGAAATTTTGACGTTCAATAGGATAACGGACAAGGCCGTTAAAACCAACATCTATGATATCGATAGATTGATCAATAATCTTTGCACTACCCTCTTTACTGACATCCTGACGTGGCATATCTGCAGTTAGGTAAAAAACCTCTGCCTCAATTCCAAAATAGGGAAGAAATTCAGTCCAGTATCCTATCTTTCCTCCAAGGACAAATGAATCATCCACATCTGCTTTGTTAAAACTTCTGTTTGATGGAGAAGTATCTTTTACTTTAACATCCTGATGAAGTGCGCCTCCAGCATAGATAGCGATATAGGGCTCAGCAAATACAGGCCTTGAAATAGAGATGAAACCTAACGTTAATATGAGAACAAGGGTCTTTTTTATCAAAGGTCTAATATAAAAAAGTAAATTGATTAAAATAATATTGAACTTATTATTCCTATTAATAACAGGTGAAACAAATTATGACAAGTAAATTTTGAAAAAATACAAAATCTTGATTTATGATACTGGGGTAAGTACTCTTTTTTTCTTTATAAGATAATCTGGAAAACGAGAAAGACGAGTATTTTCTATAGGAAAGAAGGTCTTTCCATCAACGATGAGTTCTGCAATCAGTTTGCCAGTGATAGGAGCAAGTAATATTCCATTTCGAAAATGACCTGAAGCCATGATAAACCCCTCGACTTCTTCAACCTTTCCAAGAATAGGAACCTCATCAGGGGTATAAGGCCTTAACCCGGCCCATGTTCTTACCATGGTCGCGTTTTTTAGCTGAGGTACTACCTGACATCCTGCATTTCTTAAGTTTTCTATTCCCTGGATTGATACGGTCTTATCATAGCCCACATCTTCCCTTGTGCTTCCAAGCACAATATTTTTACTTGCTTTCTGCATCATGTAGACATCTCTTGCTACAAGAGAGCGTCTGAACAGCTCTGGAAGGGGATCAGTAAGGACGATCTGCCCCCTTATAGGAATAACGGGGATTCGTAATCCCACCATTTCGCCAATGTTCCTTGACCATGCACCAGCAGCATTGATTACAATCTTTGTATTTATCTTTTCTTTTTGTCTTCTTTTTTTAACAACAACTCCCTCAATCCTTTTCTTTTTTAATATAATCTGTTTAACCTCAGTATCTATCATTATCTCAGCTCCAAGACCCATTGCTCCTAGATAAAAGGCATGGGTTAGGTCAATCGTGCTTAGCTGATTATCACTCGAAAAATAAAGGGAACCGAGGAGGTCTTTGGACAGAGCTGGCTCCATTTTCAAGGTTTCTTCCTTGGTAAGAAATTCTACCTGAAGTCCTCTTTTTAACTGCCATTCCATCAATCTTTTGCTTTCTTCCATTGCCTCTTCATCCTCAATAAGATGAAGGAGGCCTGATGGGTCAAACTTGATATCCCATTCCAGTTCCCTGCAAAGAGCAGGAAACATCTTGTTGCTCTCGATACAGAGGTCAAGAAATATACCTGGTCCTTTAGACTCACTCTGGGGCCATAGGCCTCCTGCTGCAGCACAGGAAGCCTCAGAAGCAATCTGTCTTCTCTCAAGAATAAGAGGTTTTATCCCCTTTTTGGCAAGATAATAGGCAATGGAACAACCGATAACCCCACCGCCAATGATAACAACATCTCTTGTATTATGATACATCTCTCTATCTATCCTCTTCTTCAGTAAGCCTTGCAGAAAATTTTATCGGCCGAATAGGAGGCCTGGAGGTATGGGGCTTGATATTCTTCATCGGTTTCCCTGTCTCCTCAGATAGGATCTTAGCTACCCACTGCAGGCAGCTCTTTCCCTGGCAAAGACCCATACCAACTCGTGTCCATCTCTTAATAGCATTTACTGTGTTTGCCCCTCTGCGAATGGCTTTGATAACCTCTTCCTTTGTTACCTCTTCACAGCGGCATATAATGACTTCATTATCAATCATAAAATCCTAAACCCCCTTACCTCCATAGCAAGGCCCTTAGGAACGGCCAGTGTTATTACAGGCGTTCTATCATATTTTTTTGGATTCAAAATTCTTACAATCCTTCCCTTTCCAACAGGGGTTCCTCGACGATTTAAAATTTCTACCCTATCCCCCTTTTTGGGAAGGGGTAAAAATTCATAAGGGATGCTTACCAATTCCTCTTTATCGCTGTACGTCTCATCCACCAAAAATATAGCAAGACCAGGACAGATGGGGATACAGGAACCGCATCCCGTGCATCTCCCCTCAATTAATACAGGGAGGTCATTAATAGAAGGAGTAATTTTAATGGCTCTATTTGGACATGCAAGAACGCATGGGTCACATGGAATTTCTTGAATGCACTCAATAACGGCCACGGGCCCCTTTCTCAACCTTTTTTGGGAAGGAACCCCAGGGCTTTTTTCTAATTCTTCTGATTCAATAACTCCATCCTTTTCTAACGGCATAATTACTTCCTCCTAAGAAGCAGCCTCTCCTTCGCTTTTTTAGAGGCTTCTCCAAATGGTCCCTTTCTTAATTCATGTAATCTCTTTAAAATCTCTTTTTTTCTCTTCAAAGCTTCTCTATCTTCAATATATCCAAGGGAATGAGCAATGGCAACTCCAGCAAGCCTTCCCTCTTCTATGGCAACGCTTGCCTCTTCAATCCCTGCACTATCTCCAGCTGTATATATCCCCTCTATTGAAGTCTCCATATACTGATCATGTTTTGGGATATATCCCCCCAATTCCTCTAAATATTCGAATTTACATCCTGCAATCCAAGCGAGATCATCCATGGGTCCAAGACCTACGGCAAGGCAGATCAGATCAACATTAAGTTCTTCTTCAGTGCCGGGGATCTCATTCCAATCCTTATCTATTTTAACCAGTACAGCTCTTTCAACCTTCTCATTTCCCTCAGCTCTCTTTATGGTCTTAGAGGTTTCAACGGGGACTCCAAATCTGGTTAACTTGCTTGCATGAACACCCCAACCCCCTATGACTGGTCTTCCCTCTACTACTTTAATCACCTCAGCCCCTGCCTGCATAAGATGATAGGCAACAATCAGACCAACATTGCCTGCCCCAATCATAAGAGCCCTTCTTCCTGGTAAGACCCTTTGGATATTTATCAATGTCTGTACAGCACCTGCTCCCATCACTCCGGGGAGCGTCCATCCAGGAAAGGGTAAGGGGTTCTCATTTGCCCCTGTGGCTAATAAAATCTTTTTTGCCTTTAATTGTCCACCTTTTTCATCCTGAATAAAGGCAAGGACATCTTTATTAAAAATACCCCAGACCGTTGTATTTAATAAAACTTCAACGCCCAAATCCTCTGTCTCTTTTAGAAGCCTCTCTCCAATCTCTATCCCTCTAATCCCTGCATAATGTTCCATCGTACCAAAAAATTTATGGGTCTGTTTAAAGAGCTGGCCCCCGGCCCTTTTATTCTCATCAATCAAAACTACATGGACCCCTGCTTTTGCTGCTTCTACAGCAGCAGAAAGCCCTGCTGGACCCGCACCTACAATAGCCATTTCCACCTCTTTCATCATGATTTCCACTCCCCTAAACCCTTTTGGGTCTCTATCTTCATTCCTTTTTTAACAGGAGTAATACAGGTCCTTACATTGGGTATACCATCAACCATCATAAGACAATCCGTACACCTTCCTATGGCGCAGAATACTCCTCTTGGTTCTCCAGTTTTTTCAGTATATCTAAATACATAGCGTCCACGTGCAACCAGGGCAGATGCAATTGTTTCTCCCTCTATGGCTTCAATTGTTTCCCCATCCACAAAAATCTCAACCAGAGATTTTATCTCTAACTTCCCTAGAATGGGATGATCGATAATTCTCATTTTCTATACTCATTCATAGAAGAATTAAGTTAAACTAAAAAAATTCAGAATAAATAAAATAATGTTCCCTAGCATCCCTAAACATACGTATGCTTTTCTGAATAAAAGGATGTCAAGAAATAAAGATTGGTCTTACGTGCCGAGGGAGGATATCCCCTTCATTTGATGGGCATGACTATCTTTAAGCTATTTTACTATAAATTATAATAGCTCTATATGCAAGCTTTTTCAAACAGTTTTATCTTCTTCTGTATGATTTTTTATAATATAATAAAAAATAGTTTTAATCACCTTGAAAGGAGGGTGAGACCATTTAATAAAGAATTAAGTCTTTCAACCATAATCTTTGCTCTTTTTGTATATCTCATATGGGGTGGTAATGTGGTCTCTATAAAGATAGGGCTGGATGGAATCCCCCCTATTGCCATGGCTGGTCTTAGATTCAGTATTGGAGCGATTTGTATCTTTATATGGGCCAAGATAAGCTCTATCCCTCTTCATATAAAGAGAAAAGAGCTCATATTTCACCTGATAAATGGTGTTTTTTTTATGATTCAGATCTCTCTCTTTTATGTGGGTATGGTCTATGCAACAGCCAGTCATGCATCCATCCTCATTAATACCAATCCGTTTTTTATTGCTTTATTTGCCCACTTTTTTATTACAGGTGATACGATTAGCTCTCGAAAGATATTTGGATTACTCTTTGCCTTTTTGGGGATCATCTTTATATTCTATGATAAACAAAATATTGGTTCTTTCTCCATTGCAGGAGATGCCATTATTTTATTAAGCGCTTTTCTTCTCAGCTTACGTATTATTTATATAAAAAGATTATTGGAAAGTTTTGAACCAACAAAGGTCGTTTTTTGGGAATTTCTTATAGGTGTACCCCTTTTCTTTGTTTCAAGTCTTCTTTTGGAAGGGAATAGTCAGCTAAATTTTACTCTTCCTGTCATTGTAGCCGTTTTATATCAAGGAATTATAGTAGCTGGTTTCTGTTTCGTGGCCTCAACCGTTCTCCTGCAGAGGCATAATCCAAGTATCATGTCTTCCTTTTCCTTTGCCATACCCCTATCAGGGGTTATCCTCAGCCATCTTTTATTGGGAGATGCGATAACGAAAAATCTGATCTTTGGCTCTCTATTCGTTATTTATGGAATCTACATTGTTACAACACACAGGTTAAAAAATAAAAAATGAAAAAAGAACAATTACACTTTTTATAATTTCATCAGAATCTGATATAATAGAGTATATTTTATTGATAAATCCTTAATTTACATAATTTTTTCTGTTATCTGTGGATAATATTGAGGCTTTAGAAATTGGACTATTAGAGTCTTTAATTCTTTTTAAGATTAAAATGAAAGTGTTTGTATAATAAGGACTTACATTTTGCTTACATCTTGGCAATTTTTATGAAAATTATTAAAAAATAGTAACTTATGGGTTTAAATTGGTGTTTTTTCCACAACTTTTCCACAAGTCTTTGAATAGATGAATAAAAAGGGTTATTTCTATGAAAAATATATATTTTCTTTTATTGATTTTGAGCATCTTTCTCGTCTCTTGTGCATCTCAAAGTGAACGATTAGCAAAAAAAGGGATGTCATTAGAAAAAAGGGGGATGCTAGAAAAAGCAAAAATACATTTTGACAAGGCTCTCCAGATTAATCCTGAAGAGGCCTTAGCCCATATAGGACTGGGGTATATTTACTATAAAAAAGGGTTGTATGATAAAGCCATAGCAGAATATAAAAAGGGGATTGCTGGAAATCCCAATATCTCTATATTGTATCCTGAAGCTCATTATTATCTGGGTCTGGCTTATAACGAAAAAGATATGACAGAAGAGGCAAGAAAAGAGTTTAGTCAATATAGAAAATTTAAAAAAATTGAATATTAAAAAAAGGGGTGATCATTATGACTGATGAGATGAAGAGCGCCTTAGAAATAGCCATGGAAAAATTAAAAAAGATGGGAGAGCAGACTGATGAGAACATCTCTTTAACAGAAAAACAAAAAAATATGATAGCTGACATAAAAAAAGAATACGATGCAAAGATAGCTGAAAAAGAGATAATGATGCAAAGCAAGATTAAAGAGTTGGCTTATCAGGGAGAACCCATTGAGGTTAGAGAGCAGACAGAATTCCTTCAAAAAGAATTCGCTGAAGAAAAAATCAGGCTCGAACAAGAAAAGAATAAAAAGATAGAAGAGATCAGAAAAAAACCCAGATAGGACTTATGGCAGGATTACCTCACTTCTATACCCATCTTTTTTCAACCTCTCTAAAATAATCTTAGCTTCTTTCTTTGTTTGATATGCTCCAACGAGGACCTGATAGCTAATCCCTTTTGTCGGAGATTGAAAGGGAATGATGTGAGGAAGGTAACCCTTTTCTAATAAAAGTGCTTCCGCCTTAGTGGCTTCTTCATAAGAATCAAACTTCTTTATTTCTATAGAATAGGGAAGAAGAATGGCTTTTGAATATTTTATCTCTTTTATCTTTTTTAGGTGGGCTGCAAAATCATCTGCGTCCTTTTTATTTTTAAACCTATCAATAACAACCCTGTACCATTTCCCCTTTTTGGGGACATTGAATAATGAAATATAAGCAAGAAATCCTTCCTGCTGCCACTCTCTCACCTCTTTTATAGCTGGTTCAATGCTTTTATGAGAAGAGACGTGAACCCCATAGGGATTATTACCCAAAATCTTTTCCTCCCCGCTCCCTTTCTTTTTCAAAGAGATAGGTTTGGTCTTTTTTATGTCTTTCTTTATACTCTTTGGCCTTCCCTCCTTTTCAGCAATAATCTTTTCTACAATCTGTTCCTCCTGGAGCCTTGCCTGCTCTAATTGCATTTTGGCCTGTCTCTTCTTAATTTCACTGAGATTGGTGGATAGCTCTCCAAAATTTTTCTCTATTTTTTCACTCTCTTTATTTAAGATGGCTTGATTTTCCTCTAACCTATTTAATCTCTTCTCCAGAATATCTATTGGTCCTCTCTTCTGTTCTTCTTGAGGAGAAGCAAGGGCTTCTTTAGCTATGGGTTGTTTTTCTATCTTTTGTTGTGCCCCGCACCCCATGAGAAAACATACTAAAAAAAAGAGAATGAATCTTCTCATCATAGGTTCCTTATATAGTTTTTTTTTGAAATTAATATTTATAATTATAAAGTTTTAAAGGCTTTTTTGCAATGAAAAGTTTTTAGGTGATGAGGCTTGATTCATTCATCATTTATTATGCAAGAATTGAAAAAGGGTCTCTGCATCCCTTTTGCTTATACCCTTAACATTTATTAACTCATCTAAACTCGCTTCCCTAATCCTCTTCAAGCTTCCAAAATGGGAGAGGAGGCCTCTCTTTTTCTTGATACCTATACCAGGCACTCTATCTAATAGAGAGCCAAAAGTTTCTTTTCTTCTCTTTTTTTTATGATAGGTTATGGCGAATCTATGGGCCTCATCCCTTATTCGCTGAAGCAGAAAGAGCAAGGGGCCCTTTAGTCGGATAGGGTTTTTTCTGTTCGGTTTATATAAATCATCTCTTTTATCCTCACCCTTTGCCATGCTTATGATATCAGGCTCTTCTATTTCTAATTCTTTTAAGACAGAAGAGGTAACATTGAGCTGGCCCTTCCCACCATCAATGAGAATAAGGTCAGGAAAGCCCTTCTCTTTTAATGCTTTTTTATAACGTCTCAATAAGACTTCTCTCATCATGCCGTAGTCATCTCTCCCTTTAATCCACTTTATACTGTATCGACGATAATGGTCCTTATCCGCAACCCCATCCCTGAATGTCACCATTGAACCAACAGCACTTTTTCCACTGATATTAGATATATCAAATGCCTCGATAACTCTCGGCAGGTTTTTGAGACTGAGCCTTTTTTGCAGTTCCCTTAACAGTTCATCCTTTCCCTCAATCTTTTCTTTTGCCTTTTCTAAGAAGATCTTTGCGTTCTTATTTGCCAAAAGGACCATATCCCTCTTTTTCCCTCTTTTGGGACACAAAATCTGTATCCTCTCTCCCTTTTTTTCTGAGAGGAGCTCGGAGAGGAGATCGATATTAGTAATCTCAACGGGCAAGAGGATCTCCTTTGGAATGAACTTCTCTGATGAGTAATATTGATTGATATAGGAGCTAAGTATCTCTTCATCAGGTAATATCTGTCCTGAAAAGAGGTCTCCTTTTCCCCCTTCGAGCCTTCCATCGCGGACATAAAGTCTCTGAATGGCTAAACGATCCCCTTCTCGAAAATAGCCAAATATATCCTGGTTAGTGAATTGATATGAGGTTATCTTCTGTGCTTCCAGGGTTGCTTCAATCGCCTTTATCTTATTATATATCCTACCAGCCTCCTCAAACCTAAGGTTATCTGATTTCTTTTTCATTTCTTTCTTTAGGTCCCATAGAAGCTCCTCATTCTTCCCCTGGAGAAAAAGGATTACCTCACCTACTACCCTTTTATACTCACTTTCAGTAACCATTCCATTGATGCATGGTGCCATACATCTCTGTATCTGATAATAGAAGCATGGCCTTTCCCTGTTTCTAAAGACCCTCTCTTTGCATGTGCAGATAGGGAATATCGTATGAATCGTTCTTATGGTCTTTCTGACAGATTGACTTGATGAATACGGACCAAAGTAAAGAGCCCCATCTTTGAGCGGTCTTCTCACAATGGTTAATCTTGGATATTTATCCTTGATTCCCAGCCTAAGACTCACAAAGGTCTTGTCATCTTTAAATCTCACATTATAACGTGGCTTATATCTCTTAATCAGGTTATTCTCAAGGATGAGCGCCTCCTTTTCTGTATCCGTAACAATAAAATCGATATCATCCAATTTTGAGACAAGAAATCTGGTAAAGTATCTGGTATCCCCTCTTTGTCTGAAATAGGAATTGACCCTGTTCTTCAGATTATTCGCCTTGCCCACATAGATAACCCGACCAGACCTATTTTTCATAAGATAAACCCCAGGTTCTCTAGGGAAACCCTTTATCTTTGTTAAATCCATAAAGACCTCTTTTTACTTTCCAAGGAGCTCTAGTTCTCTCTCCTCAAGATCAAATATTCTATCTCGAAGCTCTGCTGCCCGCTCAAAATCGTACTGCTCCGCTGCCTCCTTCATCTCTTTTTTTAGCTGCCCTATCTTCTTTGATATATCCTTTATGGTAAGATATTCCTCCAAAGGCTCTTCTGCAATCGGAACAGTAACATAGTCCGCCTCGTATATAGAACTGAGGATATCGCTTATCGATTTAACCACACTCTCTGGCGTAATATTGTTCTTCTTATTAAATCTCTTCTGAATCTTTCTTCGCCTGTTCGTCTCAAAAACCGCCCTATCCAGAGAACCTGTCATGAGGGCAGCATACATCAGCACCTTTCCATTAATGTTTCTGGCTGCCCTTCCAATGGTCTGGATAAGAGAACGTTCTGAACGGAGAAAACCTTCCTTGTCTGCATCCAGGATGGCTACGAGGGAGACCTCTGGTATATCCAGACCTTCTCTTAAGAGATTGATGCCGATCAGGCAGTCAAACTTCCCCAGCCTTAAATTCCTTATGATTTCAGTCCTCTCTAAAGTA
>DATKYB010000062.1 GCA_035528715.1 Nitrospinota bacterium
CTATAGCACCAAAAGTACCTATCCTACTATCCCTCATAATCTTCAAAGAAGATTCTCTGTCCTTTCCAAAACCCATCCCATCAAGAGTATCAGAAAGACCATCCATATGGAGACCTCCTGTTAACAAAACCAAGAATAATAAAACCAATATGTCACAGAGATCTCGTGGCAGTAATAAAGAAAGAATCATATAAACAATATAAGACAAGAGGCCTAAGATAAGGCCTGCTAGAGGAAAATATTGAATCGATCTTTCGAGTTCTTCTTCTCTGATCTCTTTTTTCCCTGAAGGTAAGATTGTCAAAAATTGAAGGGAAACTTTTAAATCATTCAAAAACATTTGATTCTCTTAATTTATTTATTAGATTGAGAAACATGAGCCTCTTCAAACGTCGCCATCTCTGTTAATATTTTTACACCTGCCTCAATAAGAGAAATACTAAGAGCTGCTCCTGTTCCTTCTCCTAAACGTAATGAGAGATCCAAAATTGGTTTTTCTCCAAGATAATCAAATAAAACCTTGTGCCCCTTTTCCTCAGATATATGGGAAAAGAAAATATATTCTTTAACATTGGGTGCTAATTTCAAGGCAATCAGAGCACCTGCTCCAGAAATAAAACCATCTACAACCACAGGAATTCTATTCGCGGAAGAACCGATGATTAATCCCGCTATTCCACCTATCTCAAAACCTCCCACCTTAGTAAGAACATCAATGGGGTCAGTAGGGTCAGGTCTATTGATTTTGATACCTTTTTCTATCAACTTTATCTTCCTCAAATAAGCCCTATCCCCTATACCTGTGCCTCTGCCAGTTACATCTTTTGGATGACTTGAAGTCATTACTGAAATAACAGCGCTGCTAGGTGTTGTGTTTCCAATCCCCATATCTCCTGTTCCAATAATCTGATAACCATGAGATTTGAGTTTATCGGCAATGATTATTCCACGTTCAATAGAAGCCTCAGCCTCTTTTCTACTCATAGCAGGACCCTTTGAAAAATTCTTTGTTCCATAATTTATCTTGTTTAAAATTAAATTCTTCCTTTTTTTAAAGTCATGCTCAACCCCAATATCCACAACAAGAACCTCAGCCCCAACATGCCTTGCTAAAACATTAATTCCTGCTCCTCCTTTTAGAAAATTGAGTACCATCTGAACAGTCACTTCTTTAGGAAATGCACTCACCCCTTCTTCTGTTATTCCATGATCTGCAGCAAAGGCAACAATAACCTTTTTATCAATCTTTGGATATTCTTCCCCTCGTATGGCACAATATCTCTTAGCAAATTCTTCCAATCTTCCCAAACTATCTTTAGGTTTTGTCAAACGATCCAATAAAAGCTCTGTTTTATGATAGATTTTCTTATCAATTCCCTTTATTTTTTTAATCTTTTTATTAATAATATTTTTCATCTAAATTCCTTTTATGGTTTTATCTTTTTAGGAATTCCGCTGAATACAAAATATACCTCATCTGCTGCTTTGGCAATCTCTTGGTTTATCTTTCCAGCAATATCCCTAAACTGGCGGGCTAATTTATTTTTAGGAACAATCCCCATGCCCACCTCATTCGATACTGCTAAAAGAGAGTAATCATTCTTCTTAGCTGTATCTAAAAATTTCTTTATTATCTCAAATACTTCTCCTTCATCATAACCCTTGTGTAAAAGATTTGATAACCAAAGCGTTATACAATCAAGAACAACGACACTACATTTAGATCTTAAGCCTTTTAATATTTTAGAAATCTCTTCTGTCTCTTCAATCGTCTCCCATGAAGATGACCTATCCTTTTTGTGTCTTTTAATCTTCTCTTTCATCTCATCATCAAGAGCCTGGGCTGTTGCCAGATAAATCTTTTCCCCAGGAATTTTTTCAGCAAGTTCCATTGCAAAGGAACTTTTCCCGCTCTTAGCTCCTCCTAAAATCAATTTAAGTTTACCTGACACAATAAACCCCTCTAATAAAAAACCCCCAACCTTCAATAGGTTGAGGGTATCAAGGTCTTCACATCCTCAAACATCGAAGGACATTGGTGAAGGATGTATAAGCCAAGTTTTCTGACTTACGGATCAATCTAATTGCCAAACCTTCCCATATCTTGAAGATACAGTGGCGTTTTTTGGCTTTCGTCCCCGTTTACAGTGGCGTGTCCGTGATGGCTTCTCACCATCTTCCTTAATGCTTATACAAATATGGCTTTAGAAAGATCTTTTCTATATTGTATATTACTAAAAAATCTGTTTTTAAGCTCGTATAACCTTTTGCTAAATAAATATTCAGTTGGTTAGAGATTCACTCATCTTTGTCAGTCTTTTAACCACGTCTCGAATCTTTAATGTTTCGCTAAGTATTACCTCTAGTCGATCTCTGCTTGTTTTATTGAGATTTTCACTCTCGAACAGGAGTAACTCAGCACTCATTAATATAGTCTGAAGAGGACTATTGATCTCGTGATTAGCAGTAACAGCGGTTTGGGTGACTGCTATTAATTTCTCTGCTTTCATAAGTTCTTCTTCAAGTCTCCATCTTTCTAGACCTCTTTTTACAGTCATCTTTAGGTCCACGTCTCTGCACGGCTTTATTAAATAATCATAAGCCCCTTCTCTAAGGGCTTTAATGGCTGAATTCATTGATTCATAACCTGTGATAATCACAACGAGTGTTTTGGGAGATATCTTTTTCGTCTTCCTTAAAACTTTGATACCATCTGTTTCGCCAAGCATCAGGTCTGTTAAGATCAGCTGGAATTTATCCTTTTCAATTGCTTCGAGGGCATCTTTTCCATCTCTAATACTGGTTACATGGTAACCCTCTTCTTTTAAAGCTATCTCAAAACCCTTTAGTACCAAAGGATCATCTTCTACAATTAATATACTTGTATCTTTCATTTTAACTTATTCTTTTAAAATCGAAGTAGAAAAAAATGGTAATTTCAACCCTGTTAAATGTCAAGTTAAAAATTGGGTTTTATCAATTGGAAGCAAATAGTGCTTGACATGTTGTTAATATATTGATATCAAATTTTTATAATAAATAAAAAGAGGAGGTGAACACTTTGGCAGATAATAAAACAACAATTTCTATCATTAAGGCAGATATCGGAAGCATAGGAGGACACATTAAACCGAGTAAAAGGTTATTAGATAGGGTTAGAGAGTACATAGAAAATGAAGGTGGTGGAATATTCGTAGACTCTTATGTAAGTTCAACAGGAGATGACATCGCAATCATATTCTCCCATGATCTAGGGACGGGAAACGAAAAAATTCATAAATTGGCATGGGATGCCTTTAAAGAAGGAACCGCTGTAGCAAAAGAGCAAGGTTTATATGGTGCAGGTCAAGATCTCCTAAAAGATTCATTTTCAGGTAATGTCAAAGGTATGGGCCCTGCTGTTGCTGAGATAGAATTTGAAGAAAGGCCAAATGAGCCTTTTTTGATCTTTGCTGCTGACAAGACAGATCCCGGAGCATATAACTTACCTTTATATTTAGGCTTTGCTGACCCAATGCATAACTCAGGTCTCATGCTATCCCCATCAATGAGTAAAGGATTCAAGTTTACAATTATGGATGTCTCTTATACTGAAGGGGATAGGATCATTGAGCTTAATGCCCCTGAAGACATCTATGATATTGCTACTCTTCTTAGAGACAACCAGAGGTTTGTTGTTGAATCTATTCATTCAAGAAATAATCTTGACCAGGCAGTTTCCGTAAGTACCACGAGGCTTCATAATATTGCAGGCAAATATACGGGAAAAGATGACCCCGTTATGGTCGTAAGGGTACAGGGTGCATTCCCTGCCACGGGTGAGGTCCTTTCTCCTTTCAGTATAGGACACTTTGTTGCTGGTTTCATGAGAGGAAGCCATAGCGGACCAATGATGCCTGTTAAAAAGAGTTCCCCCGTATCATTCTTTGATGGACCCCCTATAGTCAGCTGTCTTGCTTTTTGTGTCCATAAAGGTAAACTCACCGAACCAGCGGACGCCTTTGATCATCCTTACTGGGATTTCGTCAGAGGAAAGGTCTCTCAAAAGGCTACAGACATCAGGCAACAAGGTTTCTCAGGTTGCGCAATGCTTGGATATGATGAGTTAGAATACGGTGGTATAGTAGAAAACCTAAACAAACTAGAGAAAAAATTTGAAGTAAGAGATTAAGGATTCTCGCTACATCAAAAAAGGGAGCCTCTATATAAGGGAAAGATTATTTGACAATTTTAAATCTTCCCATCTCCCTATATTTTTTATATCTTTGCTCGATAAGTTCTTCTGGTGATAGTTTTTTCAATTCTTTAAGATGTCGTCTTAAGGCCCTTCTTAAAGTAGAGGCTGCCCTTTTGGGATTTCTCTGGGCACCACCCAATGGCTCCTTTATTATTTCATCAATGACTCCCAGCTCTTTTAGGTCATAAGCAGTTATTTTTAGAGCCTCAGCTGCATCTTTGGCTTTATCAGCTGTCCTCCACAGTATAGATGCACACCCTTCGGGGGATATTACTGAGTAAATCGCGTTTTCCTGCATCAGAACCCGATTCCCCACCCCTATAGCTAGGGCACCACCGCTTCCCCCTTCACCTACAACAGCAACAATTATGGGAACTTTCAAATCAGCCATCTCTCTTAAATTCCTTGCTATTGCTTCAGCCTGGCCCCTCTCTTCGGCACCAATCCCTGGAAATGCACCTGGAGTATCTACCAAAGTGATGACAGGTTTATTGAATTTTTCGGCAAGTTTCATCAATCTCAATGCCTTTCTATAACCTTCAGGATGGGCCATTCCGAAATTTCTGTATATTTTCTCTTTCGTATCCCTCCCCTTTTGTTGTCCCAGTACCACAACACGGATACCATCAAGTTTTGCTACTCCCCCTACTAAAGAATGGTCATCAGCAAAACTCCTATCGCCATGAAGCTCAACAAAATCAGTCATCATATAATTAATATAGTCCATTGTATAGGGACGTTCAGGATGCCTTGCAAGTAAAGTCCTTTGCCATCTATTGAGTTTAGAATGTACATCTCTTATTTGTTTTTTCGCTTTCTTTTCTAGCTTTTTAATTTCATCAAAAAAGTCCAAATTCCCTTGCTCTGACATCTGTTTCAATTCTTTAATCCGTCTTTCTAATTCGTAAATTGGTTTTTCAAAATCTAATCCTTGATAAGCCATTTTTCCTCCTTAATTTTTATTCCACAGAAATAGCATCTTCGCCAAAAAGAGACCTAACTTCTGATATCATAAAATCTGAAACTTCTACAGAAAAATCACTATTGACTAACAAAACAACCTCTTTTCTTTCTGGGGAAATAAGATGTAAATATACTGGAGAATCTCCTTTGTGATCTGTCAAAATCTTTCTTAATTTTAAAAACAGCTCTCTTGTTAATGAAGGAATGCAAAGATTAATATGAACTTTTGAAGAATTCCTTTTTTCCCTGATCTTGTTTAAAGGCATAAGGCTTTTTGCAATTATTTTAGCATTTTCACCTTCTATATCTGTAATCCCCTTAACGACTATTGGCTCCTCTGTCTCCAAAATATCTATAGAATTTCTATATACTTCTGGAAAGAGAATTATTTCAACAGAACCATAAAGGTCTTCTAGATTAATGAAGGCCATCTGGTCACCCTTTTTTGTAATCTTTCGCTTTATACTATTTGTAATACCTGCAATACTAACAGCCTGACCATTATACATATCAACGAGCTTTTGAGTTGTTGTGTTTGTATACTTTTTTATCTCCTTCTCAAAGCTCGCTAGAGGATGTCTTGAAATGTAAAAGCCCAAACTCTCTTTTTCAAAGGCCAGCATCTGTCTATCATCCCATTCCTCCATCTCTGAGAGAAGGCTCTCATCAAAAGGAGTCGATTTAGAATCAAGCCCGAACATAGCTATCTGTCCCTTTTCCTTATCCCTTTGACTTTTCTGCCCCATCTCTATCGCATTATCCAATATGCTTATTAAGTGAGATCTTTTGTATCCAAGCGAGTCAAAGGCACCGCATTTTACAAGGCTCTCAACGACTCTTCTATTGACGACTCTTAAATCCACATTCTCGCAGAAATGATAAAGAGATAGAAACGGACCATTTTCTTTCCTTGATCTTATAATATTCTCTACAGCACCCTGACCAACATTTTTTACAGCAACCAAGCCAAACCTTATACTATCTCCCACAACAGTAAAATCTTTAAAGCTCTCATTTACATCTGGAGGTAATATCTTTATTTCCATATCCCTGCATTCACCTATATACTTGAGTATCTTATCACTATTATCCATTTCGCTTGTCAATAGAGTTGCCATAAACTCTAGGGGATAATGGGCCTTGAAATATGCTGTTTGATATGCGATTAAGGCATAGGATGCGCTATGGGATTTGTTAAAGCCGTAACCAGCAAAATATTCCATTAAATCAAAAATCTTCATAGCCTTGGCTTTGCTAATCCCATTTTTTATCGCACCCTTAACAAAATTTTCTCTCTGTTGGACCATAACATCTGGCTTCTTTTTACCCATGGCTCTTCTGAGAAGATCGGCATTTCCCATGCTGAATCCTCCCAGCATGCTGGCAATCTTCATTACCTGTTCCTGATATAATATGACTCCATAGGTCTCCTTCAAAATCTCTTCTAGTTGGGGAAGTTCGTATCTAATGGGGATCTCACCATGTTTCCTTTTGATAAAATCTTCGACCATTCCACTACCTAGCGGTCCTGGTCTGTACAGCGCAACTAGTGCAATAATGTCCTCAAAGACGGTTGGCTTAGATCTCTTTATGATACCCCTCATCCCTGAGCTTTCTAACTGAAATATCCCCAAGGTATTCCCTTCACCAAGCAACGTATAGGTTTTTTTATCATCTAAAGGGATATCTTCTAATCTCATCTTCTTTTTCTTATTTTTTTCTATGAGGCTTAGTGTGTTATTGATGACCGTTAATGTTCTTAGACCAAGAAAATCCATCTTTAGCAAACCAAGGTCTTCTATATTATTCATGGGATATTGCGTAATCGTCTCCCCTTTTGTGCCTTTATACAAGGGAACATATTCCATCAAGGGTTTCGGCGATATCACCACGCCAGCAGCATGTGTCGAAGCGTGCCTTGTCAGGCCTTCGAGAACCTTCGCCGTCTTAAGTAAAAGACTCACATTATTATCTTTCTCTTGTAACTCCTTTAATCTTGGTTCCTCTTTTATTGCCTCACTCAAAGTGATATTTAACCTGTTAGGAATCAGCTTTGCTATCTTATCAACCTCTCCATAAGGCATATTTAATGCCCTGCCCACATCTCTAACAACCCCTTTTGCCATCATGGTGCCAAAGGTAATGATCTGGGCTACGTTTTCCTTTCCATATTTTTTAACAACGTAATCGATGACCTCATCCCTTCTATCCATACAAAAATCTATATCTATATCAGGCATGCTTATTCTCTCAGGATTTAAAAATCTCTCGAACAAAAGACCATACTTGATAGGATCGAGCTCAGTAATTCTTAAGGCATAGGAGACTAAACTACCAGATACAGAACCACGTCCCGGTCCAACAGGAATATGATTTTCTTTGGCATAACGGATAAAATCCCACACAATCAGAAAATATCCTGAAAATCCCATCTCTTTGAAGATATGTAACTCATCATCAAGCCTCCTCCAATAAAGTTCTTCGTCAAAATCCTCTTCACTATTTCCTCTGCGAGATTTTTTTGCTTGCAAAAGCCCAGATAAACCCTCTTTTGCAATCCTCTCGAGATAACTATCAACATTATAACCAGAAACCACAGGGTAATGGGGGAGATTGATCTCGTCAAACCTCAATTCTAGATTGCACCTTTCACTAATTTCCAGCGTATTTTTAATTGCCTCTGGAATATGTGAAAAAAGTTCTTTCATCTCCTCGGGAGATTTAAAGTAAAACTGGTCCGAGGCGAAACACATCCTCTGCTCATCGTTGATGGTCTTTCCAGTCTGGATGCACAACAGAATCTCGTGGGCCTTTGAATCCTCTTTTTCAAGATAATGACAGTCATTTGTTGCCACTAAAGGAATTTCAAGGCTCTTGCTCAAATTGATCAATCCCTGATTTATCTT
>DATKYB010000063.1 GCA_035528715.1 Nitrospinota bacterium
TATTTTATCACGTTAACTATTTTTCTAATTTTTTGTTTTTGCCGTTTCAAGAATCTCTAAAACTCTCCAGTGTTTCCTTTTACTGAGGGGCCTTGTTTCAATAATCTTAACTTTATCACCTGTTGAGCATTTACTGTGTTCATCATGAACCATATACTTTTTTGATCTTTTAACTATTTTTCCAAAAGTAGAGTGTTTAACTTTTCTTTCAACATTGACAATGAAAGTCTTATCACTCTTATTTCTTATCACTACCCCCTCAAAAATCTTTCTTTTACATTGCCCCTTCATTCAATGCTTCTCCTTTTTCTCTTTTATTCTCCTTATTCTTTTCATTAAGGATCGTTTCAATCCTAGCAATATCCCTTCGTACTATTCTTATCCTAATAGGATTCCCTATCTGACCTGTTGCATCTTGAAACTTAAGATTAAACAGTTCATTTTTGAGCTCTTTTCCTTTGTTTGTTAGCTCTTCTATCGTCAGTTCCCTCAGTTCACTGGCTTTCATCTCTAATCCTTTATACTAATCATTAGAAACAAATTGAGTAGCAACAGAAAGTTTATGAGATGCTAGTCTCATTGCTTCTTTTGCAACTTCTTTAGGGATACCATCCATCTCGTATAAGATTCTTCCAGGCTTAACAACGGCTACCCAAAACTCTGGGGCTCCTTTCCCTTTCCCCATTCTCGTCTCTGCTGGTTTTTTTGTAATAGGTTTATCAGGAAAGATTCTTATCCAAACCTTCCCTCCTCTTTTAACATGGCGCGTTATAGCTATTCTTGCTGCTTCTATTTGTCTATTGGTAATCCAGCCGGCTTCTGAGGCCATGAGACCATAATTGCCAAAATTCAAAGTATTTCCTGCAGATGCTTTACCTTTTCTTCTTCCTTTTTGCATTTTTCTATATTTCGTTTTTTTTGGCATCAGCATTTTTCAGTCCTCACTGATAGTATAAGAATCTTTACTTTACCTCTAAAATTTCTTTTTCTTCTGTGTCTTCTTTTACTGAAAAAACTTCACCCTTGAATATCCAGACTTTTACGCCAATCACCCCATATAAGGTCTTAGCGATTGCAAAACCGTAATCTATATCAGCCCTTATTGTCTGTAAAGGAATCCTTCCTTCTTTGTACCATTCTTTTCTTGCCATTTCTGCCCCACCTAATCTCCCCGCACATTTAATCTTAATGCCCTGTGCACCAAACCTTAAAGCAGCGGTTACACTCCTTTTCATAGCTCTTCTAAAAGAGACTCTTTTCTCAAGCTGGAGAGCTATGTTTTCAGCAATTAACTGGGCATCTATCTCTGCCCTTCTAATCTCAATAATATTAAGAACTATCTCTTTATTTGTAAAATTAGATAATTCATTTTTTAACCTATCAACCTCAGAACCTTTTCTACCTATAATGATTCCAGGCCTAGCAGTGTGAATATTAATCTTTACTCTATTAGCAGCCCGTTCTATTTCTACTTTCGATATACCTGCATGAAAAAGTTGCTTTTTGATATAATCCCGAATAAAAATATCTTCATGCAATAATTCTCCATAAGTTTTCTTTGCAAACCAATTAGACTGCCACTGCTTATTTATCCCTAGTCTAAAACCTATTGGATGTACCTTTTGTCCCAAAAATTACCCCCTTAATAGATTTAAAATTTAAGATTAAGTTTCCTCTAACAATAAAGTTATATGACTTGTCCTTTTAATAATCCTTGTCGCCCTTCCTCTTGCCCTTGGTCTAAATCTCTTTAACACAGGCCCCCCATCAACTGTTGCTTTTTTAATAATAAAAGAATCAATATCACTCTTTTCAGAGCTTCTCTCTTCTGCATTGGCAATGGCTGATTTTAGCAATTTTTCAATAATCCTTGCTGAACCCCTATGGGTAAAAGCTAGGATATTAAGAGCCTCATTCACCCTTTTCCCTTCTATGAGGGCTGTTACCAGCCTTGCCTTTGTAGGCGAAGTACGAACATATCTTACTGATGCCACAGCCTGCATTAGCGTAACCCCTAAATTAGAATTAACTTTCCTATGTTAAAGTTGTAACCCTTTTTGTATGTCCACTGTGGGTTCTAAAAATCCTTGTTGGTGAAAATTCACCTAATTTATGACCAACCATGTTCTCTGTAACGTAAACAGGAATAAATTTTTTACCATTATGAACCGCAAAAGTATGTCCTATAAATTCAGGAACAATTGTAGATCGCCTCGACCATGTCTTAATAACTTTTTTTTCATTTTTGTTATCTAAATCAACGACTTTCTTTAATAAATTTTTATCTACATAAGGCCCTTTTTTTAACGAACGCACCACAGTCCTCCACTTTTATTTCTTTCTCTTTAAAATATATTTATCAGAATATTTCTTTGCTCTCGTTTTAAATCCCTTTGTCGGAACACCCCACGGAGTCCTTGGGTGACCCCCTCCAGAAGTTTTACCTTCACCGCCTCCATGGGGATGGTCAATGGGGTTCATGGCCACACCTCTCACTTTGGGTCTTCTACCTAACCATCTTCTCCTTCCTGCCTTCCCAAGAGAAATATTTTCGTGTTCAGGATTCCCTACGTCTCCAACCGTTGCCATACACTCCTGATGAATAAGTCTCACTTCTCCTGACCTGAGTTTAATATGTGCAAAATTTCCTTCTTTAGCTAATATTTGAGCTGAACAACCCGCGCTTCTTACTAACTGGGCCCCTTTCCCTTTACTAATTTCAATGTTATGTATTACTATACCTACTGGTATATTCTTGAGAGGAAGAGCGTTGCCAGATTTAATATCTACAGAACTACCTGAGATAATTGTATCTCCCACCCTAAGACCGTTAGGGGCTATAATATATCTTTTTTCCCCGTCTTTATAATTAAGTAAAGCGATCCTTGCAGACCTATTGGGATCATATTCAATAGAAGCAATTTTTGCAGGAATATCAAACTTATCCCTTTTAAAATCAATGATTCTGTAACTTCTTTTATGTCCTCCCCCCCTGTGACGAATCGTAATTCTTCCAAGATTATTTCTCCCTCCTCTCTTCTTAGAGGGCATTAACAGACTTTTTTCAGGAGAGGTTTTTGTGATCTCCTCAAAAGTAAAAACACTTTGAAATCTTCGCCCAGGAGAAGTAGGTTTATATTTCTTTATAGGCATTTCACCCTCATGAATCTAAATTATTTTACACCCTCAAAAAATTCTATTTTGTCACCTTCTTTTAAGGTGATAATTGCCTTCTTCCAATCAGGCCTCTTCCCTTCTTTAAATCTCAATCTCCTTTTCTTCCCTCTGATCATTACTATATGAACATCTAAAACATCAACATTAAAGATATTGGAAATAGCCTTTTTTATCTCTTTCTTATTAGCATTAGCATCTACTTGAAATACAACTTTATTTTCCTTCTCTGTAAAGAGAGTGGTCTTTTCAGTAATAACAGGCCTTTTAACAATAACGAATGGGTCTCGCATTATGAAAGTCGCTCCTCAATCTTGTGTAGTGACTCCTCGGTTAATATTACAGTATCATAATAAAGTAAATCATATGCATTCAGGCCTTCTACTCTAAGAACCTTTGCATAGCGTAGGTTTCTCACCGAGAGTTCTAAGTTCTTATTTTCTTCAGAAACAATTAAAATAACGCTTCCAGAAACATTTAGATCCTTTAGCAAAGAAATAATCAATTTTGTCTTTGGCTCTCCTATTTCTATTTTTTCAATCACTTTCAAACTATTGTTCTGGACTTTAGAGGTCAAAATAGACCTTAAAGCTTGCTTCCTAACTTTTTTAGGAACTTTATATGAAAAATCTCGAGGATGAGGACCAAAAATGATTCCTCCCCCTCTCCACAAAGGAGACCTTGGAGTACCTGCTCTTGCTCTTCCTGTCCCCTTTTGCCTCCATGGTTTAGCACCTGTAGCGTTAACTTTTGATCTATTCTTAGTTGATGATGTCCCCCTTCTACGATTTGCCAATTGCATAACGACAACATCATGTATAAGGTGCTCTTTTATTTTTGTATTAAAAATATCTTCTTTTACAGAAGCACTTTTTTTAATATTATTTTTTGTATCAACAATATCCAGATTTATCATTTTACTATTAGTTAATCTATATAATTACTTTATAATTACTTTTTTTCCGCTTTCTTCTTTTTCTTGCTCTTTTTTATAAAGAGCAACCGACCTTTACTTCCAGGAAGGGAACCTTTAACTAAAAGAACATTCTGTTCTTTTATAATACGAATAACCCTTAAGTTTTGAACGGTAACCCTTTCACTACCCATATGTCCAGGGAGTTTCGTACCTTTAAAAACACGAGATGGATCAGCTGATGCACCTATAGAACCAGGATGTCTGAAATATTCATGGGACCCATGAGTTGCAGATGAAGTTCCTGAAAACCCATGTCTTTTCATTACACCAGCAAATCCTTTCCCTTTCGAAATACCGGCAACATCTACATAATCTCCAGGATTAAAGATATCTACCGCAACCTCCTGTCCTGTTTGTATATCCTCAACACTGTCCACCCTTATTTCTCTTAGGTACCTCGTAGGTTTTATACTAGATTTATCAAAATGGCCCTTTATAGGCTTTTTAACTCTTTTTTCAGGAATTTCCTGAAACCCCAGTTGTACAGCATTATACCCGTCTCTTTCCTTTGATTTTACCTGAACAACCTTACATATTCCTGCCTCAATTACGGTAACAGGAATAATATTCCCCTCATCCGAAAATATCTGAGTCATACCTATCTTTTTACCTAACAATCCATCAATCATCCCAAATTTCCTCATTATAATTTAATTTCTATATCAACCCCTGCTGATAAATCCAGCTTCATTAGAGCATCTAAAGTCTCAGAATTAGGTTCTAATATATCTAATAATCTTTTATGTGTTCTGACCTCAAACTGTTCTCTTGACTTCTTATCAACATGAGGGGACCTTAATACTGTATATCTGTTTTTTAATGTAGGGAGAGGTATGGGACCAACAACCCTTGCTCCTGTCCTCTTAGCAGTATTTACGATCTCACTCACAGATTGATCAAGAATTCTATGATCATAAGCCTTTAATTTTATTCTAATCTTTTGATTCACCATATCTCTCTTTCCTTCTTCACCTACTCTATAATTTCACTGATAACACCTGCTCCTACAGTCCTTCCACCTTCCCGAATAGCAAATCTTAACTCCTTCTCCATCGCTATCGGCGTAATTAACTCTACACTAGCACTTACATTATCTCCAGGCATAACCATCTCTACACCCTCAGGTAAACTT
>DATKYB010000064.1 GCA_035528715.1 Nitrospinota bacterium
GCTCCTCTATTTCTCTAGAATCTTTATCTTTCATTATATCAAGAATCTTTTCGGCCTGTTCTTCAGGAAGATGGTCAATAATATCTTTTGAATCATCATAGGACATCTCTTGAAAAATATCGGCAACATTTTTAGGCTCCATCTCCCCAATTAATTCCTCTATTACTCCCCGATCTATTTCACATAAGACCTCGGCAGCTAGCTTTTTATCCTGAATAAGATCAAAGATGTAATTCCTCTCTTCCTTTTCAAAATGATTTAATATACTCGCTATATCTGCCGGGTGGAGCTTGATGATTATATTTCTGATGTTGCCCTTTGCATCCCTTCTAAGGAGCCTGGCCAGTGTTTCTAAAAGCATCTTTATCTTTTGTTCTGGCATAAGATATCCTTTTAAAAATATTCTATTTATTATCCAAGAAATCTATTTATTGTCAATAGATTAATCGGAAATTTTAAATTCAATTATATATTTTTAAGACCAAAAAAGAGAGAAAACGGACTAAAATAGACCACTAAATTATTATTTAAAATCAAGGGGTTAAATATTTTTTCAACAAATCTATAAAAAAGGGTAATCTATAAAACGATTATGCCGATGATTAGGTTTGCAAAGACAATGTTAACCTTTAAAGAGAATAATAATTTATGATGTTAAAGAAATATTTTAGGTTATATCTAAAGGGAATATTCATTCTGCTTATTACTACATTATTGGCTGCTAACTCATCGTACAGTAAAATTTCAGACTCATATCAAATTCCAGAAGTATACTTATCATTCTTACTCAGTGGGAAATACAAAATAGCATTTAATTATCTAAGTAATGAAGAAGGATTTGATAAACTTACCTTTAAAAAATATATCTCAATTATCGAAGAAACCTTTAAATTAGACTCGCTGTATTACAAGGGAAAAGGATATCATTTTATAAAAAGAAGCTTTGAAAATGAGAGTTTCAAAATCATCTCTCATAAATCTATAGATGGCACAGAAGTATATCAAGTATCATATAATTTTGAAGACACGTTACAAGACATCAATCAAAAAGACCTCATTTCTGTAATAACATGGAATATCACCAGTACTTTCTTTATAGATAATTTAAAGATTAAACATATCACTCAGGATAAAAAAAGAAACGTTCGATTAAGAAAGCTTCAATATATTTAAGGTTTCTAACTTAAGAAAAGAATGAAAAAATCTATTTCTGAAAAGGCTGATTCATTTTTTTTATTTTTTTTAATAGAATCAAAAATGATTAACCAAGCTATTATTAGGTATTAAAATATTAATGAAGAGAGTTATCTTAACAACAATCATGATATCGATTTCCTTTTTCAGCAAAAGCTTTCAGTCCATGAAAGATTGCATAACCAATTTTATCTCCGTTCCCTTAAAATCATTAGAACGAGGAGAGGCTTCTACAAAAAATGTCAATGAATTAAATGAATTAATAAAATCCTTTAATAAGATAACCACACGATTGGAAGAAGAAATAAAAGAGCTTGAGTTTTCCAACAACCATATGAAAAGAGTATTGTCAGAAATAGCCATGACAATGAATTTTCCTCAAGACACAGACAATATGCTTGATACAATTCTCAATATTGCGGTCAAGGCCTTAGATGCCAAGAAAGGACTCCTTATCATAAAAAACAAAAATCACTCAGGATTGGTTATAAAATCAGCGATAGGCTATGACAAGGGTTTGATTGGAAAAACAAAAATAAGATTCGGAGAAGGAATTGTAGGATGGGTTGTTGAAAATGGTAAACCTGTTATCCTTCCAGAAGGAGACAAGGATAATCGATTTGAGAAAATATCTCATTTAGAATTGGAAAATCAATCAATCCTCTGCGTTCCTCTTATTCATTCGAGAAAAATCATGGGAGGTATCAGTATCAGTAACAAGATTTGCGGAAAGAAATTTTCTGATGAAGATATTATTATCCTTAACAACTTAGCCGTTCAAACTGCTGTTGCCTTAGAAAATGCCATGTTGAGAGAAAAAATTGAAAGTACCTATTTTGAAACTATTTCAGCTCTTGCCCTTGCTGTTGAATCCAAAGATAAATATACAAGGGGTCATTCCATCAGGGTTGGTAGAATAGCCAAAACGATTGCAGAAAAAATGGATGTTGCTAAAAAGGAAATTGAAGATATAGAACATGCCGCTACTTTGCATGATATCGGTAAGATAGGAATAGTGGATAATATTCTTCTCAATAAAGGGAAATTAACTCCTCTAGAATTTGATGTAATAAAAAGACATCCAGAGATAGGAGAAAATATTATAAAACCCGTAGCTTCTTTAAGTCAGATATGTCCTATTGTGCGCCATCATCACGAAAGGGTTGATGGAAATGGATACCCTGATCATTTAAGCGAAAAAGAAATTCCCAGGGCATCAAGGATCCTCATTGTAGCTGATGCCTTTGATGCCATGACAAGCGATCGGCCCTACAGAAAGGCAATGGGTTTTGAAGAAGCGATTAAGGAATTAGATAGAAATGCTGGATATCAATTTGACAGGGATGTGGTTAATAATTTTATAGAATGTTTTGAAAAAGAAAATTTTCTTGTAGAAAGAGTTCATCAATATCACTGAAAATTTTATCTCTCAAATCCTCTAATTCTTCCATAATTTTTTAGCACTCTCTTAAAATCTAAAAAATCAGACTCAAAAAATTTGCAAAATTGAGAATTAGATATTATATTAGATTCGTCTTTTTAGTAGCCACGGATTGTTAAATAAGAGGAGAGTGAAGTCTTATGAGATTTGATAAATTTACTTTAAAAGCCCAAGAGGCTGTTCAAAATGCCCAATCGATTACTGAAAAATATGAACATCAGGCATTCGACGTAGAGCACCTTTTGATTGCTCTTCTTGAACAACCAGACGGAATTGTCACACCTATCCTTCAAAAATTGGGTGTGAATCAAAGAACCCTGTTAGAACAACTAAGAGCACATCTAGAAAAACTTCCTAAAGTATATGGAAGCGGAACAGGACAGATCTATATATCACCCCAACTGAAACAGGTATTTGATTCTGCTTTAAAAGAGGCAGAAAGGCTTAAGGATGAGTTTGTAAGTACGGAACATCTCCTTATAGCTACTGTCGATAATAAACAAACACCGTCCTCAAAAATCTTAAACCAGCAAGGAGTGACAAAGGATAACATCTTTAAGATACTCGTAGATATCAGAGGCTCCCAGAGAATAACTGATCAAACCCCAGAGGAAAAGTATCAGGCATTGACCAGATACAGTAAAGACTTAACCGAGCTAGCTCGTAAGGATAAACTCGATCCGGTGATCGGCAGGGATGATGAAATAAGAAGGGTCATTCAGGTTCTTTCGCGGAGAACAAAAAATAATCCTGTGCTTATCGGAGACCCTGGTGTCGGCAAGACTGCCATTGCAGAGGGTCTTGCCCAGAGGATCGTTCATGGAGATATTCCAGAACCTCTAAAAGAAAAACGACTGGTAGCATTGGACCTGGGATCCTTAGTTGCTGGTACAAAATTCAGGGGTGAATTCGAAGATAGGCTAAAGGCTTTATTGAAAGAGATAGAAAAGGCAGAGGGAGAGATTATTCTTTTTATCGATGAACTCCATACCCTTGTGGGTGCAGGCTCAGCTGAGGGCGCCATTGATGCATCTAATATGCTCAAACCTGCCTTGGCCAGAGGAGAGCTCAGATGTATTGGAGCTACAACACTCGATGAGTATAGAAAGCATATTGAAAAGGATGCTGCCCTAGAGAGACGCTTCCAGCCTGTAATGATTCACGAACCCAATGTAGAAGATACCATTGCCATACTCAGGGGACTGAAGGAAAAATATGAACTCCACCATGGAGTTAGAATCAAGGACTCTGCGATCATTTCTGCTGCGGTCTTATCAAACAGATATATTTCTGATAGATTCCTTCCTGATAAGGCTATAGACCTTATTGATGAAGCAGCCTCAAGGTTGAGGATCGAGATTGATAGCCTGCCCACGGAAATTGATGAGATTGAAAGAAAGATTAAACAGCTTGAGATTGAAAAAGCAGCATTAAAAAAAGAAAAGGATAAGAAGTCCAAGGAACAGCTCGAGAAATTAGAAAAAGAGTTGAAGAGCTTGAAAGAACGAAGTGAGGAGATGAAAGTTCACTGGAAAAAAGAGAAAGAGGCCATACAAACAATCCATTCCTGCAAAGAGAAGATTGAGCAGGCAAAAACAGAAGAACAGAGAGCTGAAAGAGAAGGAAATCTTGAGAGGGCTGCAGAGCTTCGATACAGCATATTAACAGATCTAGAGAAGAAATTAGAGGCTGAAAATAAAAGATTGGAAGAGCTTCAAAAGGATCAAAGAATGCTTAAAGAGGAGGTTGATGAAGAGGATGTGGCTGAAGTCACCTCAAAATGGACAGGAATTCCTATATCAAAGATGCTCGAGGGAGAAAAAGAAAAATTGATTAAGATGGAAGAAAGATTAAAAAACAGGGTTGTTGGACAAAACGAGGCTTTGAGATCTGTATCTAACGCAGTAAGAAGGGCGAGGGCAGGCCTTCAAGATCCAAACAGACCTATTGGTTCCTTTATCTTTATGGGTCCTACAGGTGTAGGAAAGACTGAATTGGCAAGGGCACTGGCTGAATTTATGTTTGATGATGAAGGAGCTATGATAAGGATTGATATGTCTGAATTCATGGAAAAACATACTGTAGCCAGACTTATCGGAGCCCCTCCTGGGTATGTAGGTTACGAAGAAGGGGGTTACTTAACTGAGGCGGTTAGAAGAAGGCCTTATTCTGTTATTCTCTTTGATGAGATTGAAAAAGCACATTCAGATGTATTCAATATCCTTTTACAAATACTTGATGATGGGAGACTTACTGATGGCCAAGGGCACACAGTCAATTTTAAAAATACAGTGATTATTATGACTTCAAATGTAGGAAGTCAATGGATCCAAGATCTTGGGGAAAAAGACCATCAAGAGATCCAAAACAGGGTTTTAGAAGCCCTAAAGGCAAAGTTTAAACCAGAATTTCTAAACAGAATTGATGATATCATTATCTTCCACAGCCTCACCATGGAAGGTATTAAACAGATTGTAGAGATACAACTCAGAAATCTCAAAAAGATGCTTTTGGAGAAAAAGATAGAGATATCACTCACTGATAAGGCAAAAGAGTTCTTAGCAAAACAGGGATATGACCCTGTTTATGGTGCAAGACCGCTAAAAAGAGTCATCCAAAGAAATATACAAAATCCATTGGCATTAAAGATACTGGAAGGTGAATTTGAAGAGGGAAATAAGGTATTGATTGATGCTGATGGAAGTTCCATGACCTTTAAAAAGTCTAAAAAACAATAACTTAGTTCTAATTCCCCGAATTTTTAAAATATCTAAAATTTTTTTTAAATATTACTTGATAATATTGTACTAATATATTATATTGATGATAAACTAAATATAATTCTTATTTAAAGGGGGTTGATCAATGATGTTATTAACAAAGTGGGAACCTTTTAAAGACCTAACAAGTCTCCAGGGAAGGATTAATAGACTCTTTGATGATAGCCTGATCCGCTCTAGGTTTTTTGATGATGATACGCTATCCGGGATCTGGGCTCCTGTAGTTGACGTATATGAAACTGAAAATGAGATTGTTATCAAGGCAGAAATCCCTGGTGTTTCTAAGAAAGATGTCAATGTTGAGCTAAAGGACAATATTCTGACGCTGAGTGGAGAGAGAAAAAGGGAAAAAGACATTAAAGAGGAAAACTATCACGGGAAAGAGAGATACTATGGTGCCTTCAGGAGAAGTTTTGGCCTACCTGCTCATGTTGAACACGAAAAGGTAAAGGCAAGATTTAAAGATGGTATCCTGGAGATTACCTTGCCGAAAGTTGAAGCAGCTAAACCCAAAAAGATTGAAATCGGGATAGACTAAAAAAAGAGGGAGAGAAACTCTCCCTCTTTTTTATTAAAATCAGAACTTTTCCACAATTTATTTCATTTATATACTTGACTCCAAATTATTAATAGATTATATTGTTAATTTATTTTAAATTTTTGGAGCTAGACAATCCCAGAATCATATCAATGAAAAGTCTTGTCATCTGTAACGATTCTTCTCTTTTAAATATAATTAACCTTAAGTCATTTTATTTTAAGGGGTCGCTTTTCCTCGTCCCAGATAGAAATCTAAAAGATAGACTATCTCAAAAAGGGTTAAAAGCTTTAACAGGAGATCTAACTAAAAACTATATATACAAAAAAGCTAAGCTAAAAGATTTTGATATCATTTTTATCCTGCTTGAGGATAGTATCTTAATAAGTGATATTTCAAAAACGATATATAAAATAGAAGAAAACATTCCTGTTGTTGCTCTTCTTAACAGGGAATTTAATCCTTCAATCATTAAAAATTATCCCAAAATTCAGTTTATTCCCCTATTGAGCATGTTCAATGGTCTTTTTCTTGATAAAATTAAAGAGATAGTCATAAAAAAACGTGTGGAACGGCTCAAATCTGTCTTTAATGAAAATGACAAGGTACTTATCGTAACACAACACGACCCAGATCCAGATGCCATTGCCAGTGCCCTGGCTTTAAGAACTCTCTTAGGAAGGAATAAGGCCACGGCTCCGATAGGTTCATTTGGAAAAGTAACAAGACCAGAAAATCTTGCCATGTTGAAACTCCTGGAAATAGAGGTTGAACAAATTGATGATAAGGTCATTAAAGAATATACAAAGATAGCTATGGTTGACGTTCAACCCCCCTATTTTGGAGATCAACTTTTAAATGTTGATGTAGTAATTGACCACCATCCAAGGCAGAAGAACTATAAAGCCATCTTTAGAGAAATCAAATCAAATTACGGTGCTACTTCTACGATTCTTTCAGAATATCTTTTCGCCTCAGGGATAAAAATCCCTCAAAGGCTTGCAACTGCGCTTCTTTACGGGATAAAAAGTGACACCTTTTTTCTTGATAGGGAGGTGAGCCATGCAGATATTAAGGCATTTTCTTATCTGTATCCCTTGGCCAATAACAATCTCTTAAGACGGATAGAGAGGCCAGAACTACCTGTAGATGCATTAAAATCCTTTGGCAAGGCACTACAAAAGAAAACAATTGTTAATGGGATATTATTCTCTCATCTCGGTGTAGTTGAAAGAGAAGATGTCATCCCTTTTTTATCAGATTTTTGTCTTCAAGTCGAGGGTATTGAATGGTCAGTAGTCTCAGGAATCTCTGATAAAAAAATCGTTATCTGCATAAGAAACTCGGGGTTTACAAAAAGTGCAGGTGAAGTAGTAAAAGAGGCCTTTGGAGAATTAGGAAGCGCTGGTGGTCATCGGTCCATGGCAAAGGCTGTAATACCTATAAAGGTATTTGAAGAGAAATTTGGCAAAAGCAACGATTTTGATATAAGAAAACACATAAGAAAATACTTTGTAAAGGCAGTTAAGGATAAAGCACAAAAATTCAACTAATTAAAAAGTTATTTATTTTTTTTAAAAAAAAGTTGACATTAATGCACTCAAGTATTATAATATATCTTAACTCATATATGGTTTTTACCTAATACTAAGGAGGATATTTTTATGGGAAAAATAATTGGTATTGATCTCGGTACAACTAATTCAGTAGTAGCGGTAATGGAAGGCGGACAGCCTAAGATAATTATCAATGAAGAAGGAAGCAGGCTCACCCCCTCAGTCGTTGCGTTTACAAAAGACGGTGAAATACTTGTAGGGCAGGCAGCTAAAAGACAGTCAATAACAAATCCAGAAAACACTGTCTATTCAATAAAAAGATTTATGGGCAGAAAATATGATGAGGTATCAGAAGAGATGAAGATGGTTCCCTATAAGGTTATAAAGGCACCAAATGGAGATGCAAGGGTTAGTATCAAGGGAAAAGAATATTCTCCCCCAGAGATTTCTGCAATGATTCTCCAGAAATTGAAAAAATCTGCTGAGGATTATTTAGGGGAGAAGGTTACAGAAGCTGTTATTACCGCTCCAGCCTATTTTAATGATAGCCAGAGACAAGCAACAAAAGATGCAGGAAAGATAGCTGGGCTGGGGGTAAAAAGAATTATTAACGAGCCAACGGCGTCTGCCCTCGCCTATGGTCTGGATAAAAAGAAAGACGAAAAAATCGCTGTATATGACTTTGGAGGGGGTACCTTTGATATCTCTATCCTAGAAGTTGGTGACAATGTTGTAGAGGTTAAAGCTACTAATGGAGATACCCATCTTGGAGGAGATAACTTTGACCAAAGGGTAATCGATTGGATGGTAGTTGAGTTTAAAAAGGACCAAGGGATTGATCTCAGTAAAGACCTGATGGCTCTCCAGAGATTAAAGGAGGCTGCGGAAAAGGCAAAAATAGAACTCTCATCCACCATGGAAACAGATATCAATCTTCCTTTTATAACAGCGGATTCCTCTGGTCCAAAACACCTTAACATGAAGCTCACAAGGGCAAAATTTGAACAGATGGTGAATGACCTTATTGAGAAGAGCCACGAGCCTTGTAATATTGCATTAAAGGACTCTGGTCTTAGTGGAAAGGACGTTGATGAGGTGGTTCTGGTCGGCGGTTCTACCCGGGTCCCGAAGGTTCAACAACTGCTAAAAGATATGTTTGGCAAAGAACCTCATAAAGGAGTCAATCCTGATGAGGTAGTAGCCCTGGGTGCTGCTGTTCAGGCAGGTGTTTTAGGGGGAGAGGTAAAGGATGTTCTTTTATTAGATATTACTCCTCTTTCTCTCGGCATTGAAACCCTAGGTGGAGTCATGACAAGGTTGATAGAAAGAAACACTACAATTCCGACGAAAAAGAGCGAGATATTTTCTACAGCTGCGGATAACCAGACAAGCGTGGAAATCCATGTCCTTCAAGGAGAAAGAGAAATGGCAGGTGACAGCAGGACATTAGGTAGATTTCACCTTGTAGGAATCCCCTCTGCCCCAAGAGGAGTTCCCCAGATTGAGGTAACCTTTGACATCGATGCTAATGGTATCGTTAATGTCTCT
>DATKYB010000065.1 GCA_035528715.1 Nitrospinota bacterium
AGGTCTTTCCCCCTCACAGAAGGGGCCCCTTTGATTATGAAAAATTCTGGCAGCATTCTCTCCTGATTGCTGGAATCTCAAAAATCCTCGCAAAAGCAAGTGGTTTTCATGAGTTGGGCAAAGTATATACGGTGAGTCTGATTCATAATATTGGAAAGATCGTTATTGGTCTCTTTATGCCTGATTCTCTTCTAAAGATCAATGCCTTAAAAAAGCAGAGAGGGCTTAGAAACAGCGAGGCGGAAAAAATAGTTTTAGGAATGGCCCATGCTGAGATAGGAGGAGATTTAGCGAAAAAATGGAGGCTGCCAGAGGATTTTATAAAGATCATTAAGTATCACAATCAGCCAGAGTTCTTAGATGGAGATCCTGACTTAATAAAACTCTGTCAATTAATAAATTGCTCTGCTAGGATTGTAAGAGATTACAACTTCCCAAACACGAAAGAGATGATTAAGACCCTAGATCAATTATGTGAAAGACTTGTGAGTGTAATAAAAGAAATGGTGAAGATAAAAGAAGTTGTAAAAAAAGAGGGGAAAATCATCGTTAAGGACTGGAAGACAAAAATACATAGTGAATTAGAAGAACTTTTCCAAACGGTTGAAGGAATCATTTCTGTCTTTATTTCTCGCAAATTAAATTAATCTTTTTATAGAGACATCCCTTACTCCAAAAAGGCTTCAACATATCTTCAGAAATCCCTGGCAATTTTTCTTTATGACCAATGACAAGAAAGCCGTTATCAGCTAAGCTATCATAAATCTTTTTCAATGCCTCCTCTTGGTATTTCAAAGTAAAATATGTAAAGACTGAGTTTCTACAAAAGATCATATCCATTTCTTTTATAGGGTCATCCAGGATAATATTATGAACAAAAAATTCAATATTATCCCTTGCGAATTGATTAATCATATACAAACCCTCTCGATTGATGAAATAGTGATTAACCATCTCAGGGGGAATCTCTTCTAGACTGCTCTTTCTGTACTCAGCCTTCTTTGCCTTATTGAGACATATCTCATTTACATCTGTTGCATAAATAATTAATTTATTATTCTTAGCTTTACCTATCTTCTTTAAAAACTCCTCCCATACTATTTTAATAGAATAGACCTCTTCACCACAAGAACATCCAACAGACCAAATCTTGTATTCCCCTTTATCTCTCTTTAACAATAGGGGGAAGACCTCTTCTTTAAGGTATTCGAATAGATCGGCATCTCTAAAAAGCCTGCTTATCGTAATCGTAAATATCTTATAAATTTCTCTCTTCTCTTTACTGCTCTTCTCCAATAACTCTTTGTATTCTTTAAAAGAATCGATCCCAAGATATTCTAATCTTTTGACCATTCTCCTCTTTATGCTCTTCTTTTTAAAATAACCTCTCTTAAGCCCAAGATGAGGAAGGGTTTCTTTCAAAAACTCTTCAAAGCTCATTGAGTTGTTCTGGATTCTTGTCATGCCTTTTTATATAAAAGCAAAATATTAAGTTTAATGTGTCTTTCCATTTAAATGATATGTCATTTTATGATGATTTTAGAACAGCTTTATTGGAATTACAAGACGAGTTCCGCACTTGTTTGAAAACTTATATTTCTGGCAAAAAGTTTTCAAATAGCTGATGAAATCTACAAAATCTTCCAACTTGACTTAAGCCCTTATTTTTGTTATAATTACAACAAATTAATCATTTTTTTATATTTGTAATCTATATGTCCATTAATCTTTTACCAGAATATCTAAGATATTGGCGTCTCATAAAACCCCCCTTTTCTCTTACTCCCGACCCCAATATGATCTATATGAGCAATCAACACAGGGGGTGCCTCATGCGCTTAAAGTATGCGGTAATATCTAATAAAGGGGGGGCCCTTCTTGTTTCAGAAAATGCAGGGGACGGAAAGACAAGCATCTTGTCTAAATTGATAAGCGAGTTAAAGAGCGACTACAAGGGAAACTGTAAAATCGCGTTTATAGACCATCCTACCTTTACACCAAACCAGATGATATGTGAAATAGCCAGGCAGTTTGGCATGGAAAGAGTATCTACGAATAAAACACTGACCCTCAATAAATTAAAAGAAAATTTAATGGAATTTTATTCAAAAGGGATAAAATGTATAGTAATGCTTGATGAGGGACAGATGCTTTGCCACAGGCCTGACCTTCTTCAAGAGTTAAGGATTTTATTAAATTTTTGTGTCTCCGACTCCTTTTTACTTACCTTTATCTTCTCTGGGCAAAAGCCACTAGAAGTAGCTATAAAGAATATGCCTGAATTCTGGCAGAGATTGCCTGTTAGGTTCTTATTGCAGAATCTGGACTTCGAAGATACCAAGAGACTCATCCGACATCGATTAAGTACTGCTGGAATAAGGGATAAGGAGATCTTTACAGAAACAGCTTATGAGGGGATTCATAAATTCTCGCAAGGTTGTCCGAGGGTCATCTGTACAGTTGCTGACCTCTCTTTGCTCATTGGCTATAGCCACTCATCAAATAAGATCGATTTTAAAGAGGTGTCTCAGGCATGCGCTGACATGAACAAATCTGACGGTGTGGTTCACTATTTCCATTTTTTAGAAAAACCAATTACGAAAAATGAGCTGAGAATCGAGAAAGAAGAGGAACCAGAAAAAAAGAGAGCAGCAGAAGAACAAAGAGAGAAAGAGGTAGTAAAAAAAGAGGAGGAGAGCTCTCCTGAGTGGCGAAAATTAAAATGCTCTTTATGTGGGGGGCTCAACCCGATCGATAGTAAAAGTTGCGTTCATTGTGGAGAAAACTTTGTAATTATCTGTTTAAAATGTAATAGAGAAAATGATTTTAAGAGAAAGACCTGTAGATATTGTGGATTAGAATTTGAAAAAGCCTTCTATACAAAAGAAAAAGAATTTTTAGAAGCCCTTGAGAAACTGCCTCTTAAAAGCAGTATAGAGGATCAATATAATATAACCAGGCGTTATTATCTCCCTCCTGATATCCAGATGTTATATGTCTTACCTTATAGAGGATTATTCGGTTCAAATTCGAAATTAAAAATAAAGAATAATGGAAGAAAGAAACCAGAAACCAAAAGGTGCGGTTTAATCATAAGTGACAAGGCTCTCTATCTCTTAAGAAAAAAAGAGATAATAGATATCCCTTATCAAGAGATAAAAACATGTAGATTAAATATTGATAAAAAAGGGGAGCGGGTAAAGAATTATGGGATTGATCTAAAAAGCGCTGATGAACAATATAGCCTCTCCCTTCCTTTTGAACGAAAAACAGCAATCTCTTTTTTGACTTTATTGAATAAATATATTAATACTAAAATAAGTTAACCAAATACGTCAATCTTGTTTCCTCCTTTTCATTAAACAAGATAAAAAATTCCATATAGATTTATTCAGAGATACATGCCTGAAAGAAACTTTATTAAAGATATTTCTATCCTCAGAAAAAAGCTCCTTAAATGGTACAGGAGTTCTCAGAGAAGTCTTCCATGGAGGGGTATAGCTGATCCTTACAAAATATGGATATCTGAAATCATGCTCCAGCAAACAACCGTTAAGACGGTTATCCCTTATTATCAAAGATGGATAAAAGCTTTCCCTGATATCAAAAATCTCTCCAAAGCCCCAATGGAAAAGGTTCTAAAGGCCTGGGAAGGCATGGGGTATTATGAAAGAGCAAGAAACATTCATAGATGTGCTAAGACCGTGGAAGAGAAGTTTAATGGAAAGCTTCCCTGCTCATATGAAGAGCTTCTTCGACTCCCCGGCATTGGCCCCTATACAGCAGGGGCTATTATGAGTATTGCCTTTGGAAAACGATTTTCTATTCTTGATGCAAATGTCAAGAGGCTTACTGTTCGTATCCTTTGCATAAGAGGCAAAATAAAGAATAGACAAGAAAAGAAGATTCAAAAATTTTTAGAAGAACTGCTTCCTCGCAAAAACGTTGGAACTTTTAACCAAGCTCTGATGGAGTTAGGGGCCTTGATCTGCCGCTCAAAAAAACCTCTATGCCCTATCTGCCCTCTTTCAGATTTCTGTCTTTCTTATAAAAAAGGACTCCAAGAAGCCATTCCCCTCTCTAAAGAACAGGACTATGAACAGCTTGAGGCAGTCCTTGCAGTTATCAAAAAAAACGGAAGGATACTCATAAAAAAAAGGGCCTCTTGTGGTCTTATGGCAGATCTCTGGGAATTTCCAATGGAGAAGAAAAAAGAGGGAGAAAAACATGGAGAGGCCCTCATGCGGGTGTTGAGAAGAGAATTAGGAATCAAAACTCAAAAGGTGAAATTTTTGGGTAAAGTGACTCACTCATACACTCGCTTTCGTGTATCTCTTTATGTCTATTTTTGCATGTTAAATAATAACAGGGTTTATAGGGAAGGTTCTTCACGAAAGGTCTGGGTCAGAAAAAGCGAACTGGCACGGTATCCCTTTACTTCAGGAAGTAATAAGGTTATAAAGCTAATTAAGGGTTAAAAGAAAAACTGCATATTCTAGCTTGTAAGGAAACATTTAAAAATCTATTTCTTCTAGCAACCTAAAAATCCTATTTAAAAAATCTTTACACTATTTCCTTGACTCATCTTGAAATTTCTCTAATAATTTTAAAAAATAGATGCAAAGGAGAAAATCTATGCGGAATAACATACAGAACATAGGGTTTGTCTCCACGCGCATTGCAGGCACAGACGGTGTTTCCCTGGAAATTAAAAAGTGGTGTGATATTCTGGAAAGGAACGGCTTTAAGTGCCATTTTTTTGCTGGAGAATTAGAAACACCTCCACAGAGAAGCTTCTTGGTTAGAAAGGCACATTTTGACCATCCAGAAATCGACGAGATCCAGCAAATCTGTTTTGAGAAACCGACTCGACCCAAGATCATTTCTAAAAAAATTCAGGATTTTAAAGAACATTTAAAATCAAAATTATACCAGTTTCAAAAAAGGTTTCATATTGATTTGATCATCCCTGAAAATTCCTTAGCTATCCCCATGCATATACCTCTCGGTATGGCGATTACCGAATTTATTGCTGAAACAGGAATGCCTGCTATTGCCCACCATCACGATCTCAGGTGGGAGAGAACCAGATTCTTAAACAGCTGTGTTGATGATTACCTCAGGATGTCTTTTCCTCCTGACCTTCCGTCTTTAAGTCACGTGGTCATCAACTCTCATGCCGCTCAACTCTTAAGCTATTCGGTTGGTATTTCTAATGTTATTATTCCAAATGTTTATAATTTTGCAGTACCACCATCCAAGATCGATGACTACGGAAGAAGGCTTCGCCAGAAAATAGGTTTAAAAGAAAATGATCCATTTATCCTCCAGCCAACACGAATTGTTTCGAGAAAATGGATTGAAAAATCAGTTGAATTGGTGTGGATGATAAAATTACCCCATCCTTCCTTGGTCATCTCTCATGCCTCAGGGGACGAAGGGGATGACTATGCCATCCATATCTATAAACATGCTAAACGGATGGGTGTAAAGATTATAGCCATAGGCCATATGATTAATCATAAGAGAAAAAAAGATAAAAAGGGAAATCATCTTTTTTCCATAGGTGATGTTTATAAAAATGCAGATATTGTCTTTTACCCTTCAGGCTACGAAGGTTTTGGTAATGCATTCCTCGAGGCAATCTATTTTAAAAAACCGATTGTGCTCAACCGTTATTCCACTTATATTTCCGATATTGAGCCAAAAGGCTTTGATGTCATCGTATTTGATACCCTTGCAACAGAAGAAACCGTTAGAAAAATAAAAAAATTGCTCAAGAATCCCAAGAAGGTTAAAGAGATGACTGAGAGGAATTACCTCTTGGCTAAAAAACATTTCTCTTATGAAGTCCTAGAAAAAAAACTATTACCAATAATTAATTCATTCTAAAAATATTAATATAAAAAATCTGGTTATGGAAAGATTCAATATTGCTCTACTTCACTACTCCTATCCCCCTGTTGTTGGAGGTGTAGAAGAAGTCATACGGCAACAGGCTGATCTTCTTTATCGCAATTACCACCATGTGAAGGTCTTGGCTGGTGCAGGTGAGCAGTCCACAGATAAATTTCCCATAGAAATCAATCCTATCCTGAGCTCGAGAGACACAAGAGTCCAAAATGCTCATAAAAATTGTTTAAACGGGAATATGGAACCCCTCATCAAATTAAAGGATAAGATTTATAATTATTTGTGCTCCTCCCTGAAAAATTTTGATGGAATTATTGCCCATAATGTCATATCAATGAATTTTAACCTTGCTCTTACCATGGCAATGCACCATCTTGCTGAAACCCATTCTATTAAGGTTATCAGCTGGAACCACGACTCACCATATTTTTATAAAAACTATCCTTCTTATCTTGATAATGAGCCCTGGAAAATTTTAAAGACCTTTAATCCAAAATTTCATTACATAGCGATATCTCATGCTCGAAAAAATCGATTTCAAAGACTACTCAATATAAAGGCTGAAATATCAGTGATTCCTAATGGCATCGATCCCTTTGACTTTTTCAAATTACATCAAGCCACAGTGGAGATTATTAAAGAAAATTCTCTCTTTAGTGCTGATCTCATTTTTGTTCAGCCATCGCGTCTCATTCCAAGGAAAAATATTGAATTAAGTATCAGGGTCTTAAGGGCTATTCATGATAAGGGAATCAATGCCAAACTCATTTTAACAGGTGCTCATGACCCTCATGGACCAATAGAAAAAAGTTATTATTCTGACCTGAAGAATCTTGCACGGAGTTTAAAGGTTGAAAAAGACCTGATAGTACTTGAGAACTATTCCCTTAAAACTTCCAAAAAAATAAAACCGGATCCGATATTTATCCGTGATTTTTATCTGCTTGGAGACGTGTTATTGATGCCCAGCCTTGATGAGGGATTCGGGTTACCTTTATTGGAGGCAGGAATGATAAAATTACCTGTTATCTGCAGTAATATAAAGCCCTTTATCGAAATTGGCAGTGATAATGTCTGTTCTTTTAATCTAGACGATCCCCCTGAAAAGATTGCTAACCAAGCCCTAAATTTTTTAGAAAAGATACCCACGCATAAGATGTATCGCAAAGTAATAAAAAATTATGTCTGGGACATAATATATGAATCTCACATTTATCCTCTATTAACTAAGACTTGCAGGGAAAAGAAAGATAATATAAACAGAGAAAACCTTTAAGGCTGTTTTTGCTTTCGAATAGATTTAATGAATGTAGAGGATGGTTATGGCAAAAATAAACCATATCACAATTTTGGTGAAGGATATCGAGAGGAGCAAGAAATTCTACAGGGAGGTCCTTGGTCTTAAGCCTACGTTTGAAATAGATATTTCAGGTAATCAGTTTTCAAGGGTTACAGGAATCGAAGGTGTAAAGATTAAGTTTGCAGCTTTGAAGTCATCTTCTTCTCCTGTGATTTTAGAGCTGGCACAGTTTACCGACCCGAAAAAGGAGATTAAAAATAATGATTTCAGGCACTTTGCCTTCGAGGTTGATGATGTTGACAGGATATATAAAAGGCTTGTAAAGAAGAAAGTGGAGGTGATCTCAGAGCCGGTGACAATTTCTGATTTTCATCCCAAGGTAGATGGAAAAAGATTTTTTTATTTTAGGGACCCTGATAAAAATCTTATAGAGCTCTTTAATAAAAGCGATACTCTTTATTCTTCCTGAAGACCTATTTAGGATTTTCAATCCGAGCCTTAAGAATCACTACTGATTGTCCTTTTCTACAGCATCTATGAGAAGATCGAAGAAGTTGGGAACAGCAGAAATAGCCCTGTTCCAATCTGGTATGGGAGGTACTCCTAAGGGATCGTCGAGAAAATCCTGAATACCAATTCCTAAGGCCTTCATAAAAGTCTCCACAGCCAGTTTTTCCTCATGCCTGTCATAAAATAGTCCATTGATATTAGCATCATCTTCATATTTTTTGATGGTATCCTCTGCAATTTTTATATAGGTACAGTTGAGACTGTTAAAAAAACTCTTGGGGAAAATTATCCCTTCGTTCGAAAGGATTCGAAGAAGAGTTCGCGTAATGTCAATGCTCATTTTAAACATTCCTGTTGTCGGGCTGTCTGCAGAGAGAGGCCTGTGTCTGTGCTCATAGTTTTCCAGAAGGTCTACCTGACATATCCTGTTTAAAGAACTTCTTCTATATACTCCTGCTAAAAGACCTATCTCTAATCCCCAGTCCCCTGAAACCCTATTGATTCTAGTCAGGTCAGCAACGATTGAAAATTCACCAGATAAGGGATATCGGAAGCTCTCGAGATAACGTAAAAAAGGGGGTTGGCCTATAAGCCTTTTCAGAGACTTTATCAGAGGAAATACAAACAGCCTTGTAACCCTGCCGTGGAGCCTATCCGTTACCCTGCTATAATAACCCTTGCAAAACTTATAATCCATAACTGGATTGGTGAGGGGGTAACAAAGCCTGTGTAAAAGCTCTCTCGAATAAGTAAGGATATCGCAATCATGGAGGGCAATAATCTCACACTCGCCCAATGCCAATATATATCCATAAGCCATCCATGTAGATCTTCCCTTGCCATCAGCCCCTGCGCTGATACCATTATTTTCTAATAGTCGGTAGAGTTTTTGAATTCTTGCACCAGTATTCCATATCAATTTCGAATCAATGGGAAAATCTCTAAATATATCCTTTGCTTTTCTAAAGGCTTTTCTGTCTGTTTGCCCCAACGTTACAACAATCTGCCTTAGATATCTTACCCTTCTTAATTCCTTTAATATTATTCTCAGAGCCTCCTCTTTTATATCCTGGGGAACAACAGGCAAAACCAGAGCAATTGGTCTTCCTTTGGAGAACTGATATATTTCCTCTTCCAAATTATTTAAATTAGAGCTTCCAAACCTATGAAGAGTTGTTATAGAACCATCTTGATAAATATCAGGCATATCTTATCCTCATTGTTATTGAAAAGAATATACCCTTAAAGTCCATGATACAAGGATTTTTTAGAGAAGAAAATGGATAGGTTGTTTAAAGAAAATTTTTATTCGATTTTCTATATACCCAAGTAAGCCTCACGGATCTCAGTTGATTTCTTAATATCTTCTGGATTCCCTTCGGCTTTAATCATGCCCTCATGCATGATATAAACATAGTCTGCTGCTTTTAGGGAAGCATCAGTATTTTGCTCTACGAGGAGGACAGTTAAACCGATTTCGTCTCTCATTTTTTGTATCGTCTCAAATACCTCAAGAACCAGCAAGGGGGCAAGGCCTTGACTCGGTTCATCAAGCATTATTAATTCGGGTTTCGTCATTAAAGCCCGACCTATGGTCAACATCTGTTGTTCACCACCGCTCAGGGATCCGGCTAACTGTTTACTTCTTTCCTTAAGAATCGGAAACAGAGAATATACAAGCTCCAAAGACTTCTTTTTGTATTCAAGCGCTTTTTTTAAGTACGCGCCCATAGCAAGATTTTCGTATACACTCATGTTAGGGAAGAGATGCTTTCCTTCAGGAACCAATGCCATACCCATTTCAGCCTTTTTATGAGTGGGTAAATGAGTAATGTCTTCTCCTTCATAAATAATTGTACCCCCCCATGGCTCGACAGAGCCAAAAACAGTGGAGAGAAGAGTACTCTTGCCGACTCCATTGGGTCCAAGGAGTGAAGTAATCGTTCCTTTTTTTACCTGAAGGCTTGGCTTCCATAAAACCTGCATGGGACCATAACCTGATTCGATCTCTTTGATGGTTAGCATTATTCCTCCCGCTGCCAGTACTTTATCCACCTTCTGGCATCCTGTGGCTGACCTAAGTATACCTCCACAACCTTTGGGTCTTCCAAAGCTTCTTTTGTTGGGGCATCAACCAATTTGGCGCCTTGATGCAATACAACTACCTTTTTCGCAATCCCTATTACTGCCCGCATAATATGCTCAACCATGGCAACGATGGCTATCTTCTCTTCTTCTGCTATTTTTTTAATAAACCCAACCATTTCATCAATGTCATTTGGATGCATTCCGGCCATGGCTTCATCCATAAGGAGGATTCTGGGCTTCATTGCCAATGCCCGACCAATCTCCATCAGCTTTTTTTCTACGGGGGTTAAAGTACCTGCTGGCTTATCCCTGTGCTCCTTAATACCAACGCGTTCTATTATATAGTCAGCTATATCCAAAGACTCATCAACGCTTACTTTTCCACTGAGGGTGCCGAACATTGCCCCAACTGCTATATTTTCTCTTACCGTAGCTGAGTGAAAAGGTCGAGAAATTTGAAATGTTCGTCCAATTCCCAGTTGTGCCCTTTTATATGGCGGAAGGGTTGTGATATCCTGTCCATCGAAAATGACTTTTCCTTCTTCTGGATAGAAAACCCCACTGATAATATTAAAGAGAGTGGTCTTCCCGCTACCGTTTGGACCCACTATTCCGATTGACTCGCCAGATTTGATTTCCAGACTCACCCTATCCACTGCGACCAAACCACCAAAGCGTTTTGTTACATTCTCAAGCTTTAATAAAGACATATTTTCACCTAGATAATAAACCGTGCCAGAGCTGAATCTTTAACCTTTAACTTCAACATCCCAACCACTCCCTCTGGGAATAAGATAATAATGATAATAATAATAGGGGCAAAAATCAACAGCTGAAATCCTGGCAAGATAATAGAAAGATAATATTTAGAGAGGCCATAGATTAATCCTCCAGCTACAGGTCCAAGAAGAGTTCCGGCTCCACCAAGGAGAACAATAATAATGGCCTCTACCGTATAATGAATCTCAAAAACTTCAGGCGGGAACACATAAGGGGTTTTTAAGGCCCATGAGACGGCTCCAAGCAAACCTGCGAAACAAGCGCTTGTGATAAAAGCAATGATTTTATATTTGGTTACATTGATCCCCATCACCTTTGCAGCATCTTCATCTTCTCTTAAGGCTGTTAAAGCATAGCCAATCTTGCTTCTCATATAATAGAGCGTTACAAATGCAGCCAATGCAGCGATAATAAGAACCATGATATCAGCCCAGAAAGTAGAAAGGGCACTGGCAGCTTCTCTTCCAAGAATCTGGTTTAGTTGAGCATTAAATATCATGCCCTCAGAACCATTCCATATCCTTGTTCCTTCTATGAAAAACCTGAACCCCTCATTCACCCCGATGGTGGCAATGGCAAAGTAGGCACCTCTAAGCCTGAGAGCCACTGCTCCCACAGCTATAGATAACATGGTGGACATTAACAATGATAGGATGAAACCTATTATGATAATGACTACTCCAAGTCCTTCGATATGGGCCAGCCTCGTTATTCCCAATGCCATTCCATAGGTGCCAACACCCATAAAAGCGACATAACCAAAATCCACATAACCGGTCATGCCAAGGAAGATATTAAAGGCCTGTCCGAGAGCACAATAAAAAGCGAGCATGCCCATTAGCTGCCACATCCCCGTCACGTTTTTACCAATCAAAAACATGGCAAGGTATGCTGCAAATACGGGTATTATAGGATTATATTTTTTAAGCTCATTTCTCATTTTGCTTTCAAAAGTCCAGTTGGTCTAATTAAAAGTATGACTAGTAGAATAACGAATGATAAAAACCTGGTCAGGGCGAACGGTTCCACCCCTGGAATTAAGGCAAATAGCGTGTAGGAACCATTCTCAATGAGTCCAAATATCAATCCTCCAAAGAATGCGCCATAGGGAGATGATAGTCCTCCTAACACAGCAATCACAAAAGCCTTCAGGGTATATCCTCCTCCCATATAGGGATTAATACCAACAGGGATAAACATGGTGAGAAGAACACCACTTACAACAGTGAGTCCAATCCCCAGAGCAAAGCTCAAGGCATAGACCCATCCAACATTTACACCACAAACTCTCGCGCCTTCACTGTCCTCAACAACGCTTCTCATGGCAGTACCTGCCCTGGTTTTTTTGAACCAAAAGTAAAGGAGAAGGGCAATGATCACACTGCCAATACAGGCATAGAGTTTTGTCATCGGAAGAACAGTAACACCTAAGTTTATCTTGCCCACAGGCCAATTATAACCTCGAAATTCAGAACCAAAGATGAGCTTCACAACCTCCTCAAGCAAGATTCCCATAGAAAAGGTGGCCAATAAAGTAGCAAGCTCTGGTGCCTTGATTAACTTCTGGATGATTGAATAATAGAAAATAAGTCCCAAGGCCATGCCGGTAATAAAGGCGAAGGGAAGAGCAAGGATTGGATTTATTCCAAGGGTATTGAACAGCCAGAGTGTTATGAATGCGCCGCTCATAATAAAAGCGCCGTGCCCAACATTAACAACCTTAAGAACACCGAAAATGAGGCTAAGACCCATGGTGGCCATACCATATATTGCACCCAGCACAAGGCCCTGGATGAGATTTCCGCTTAACTGTTCTAATATCATCCTAAAATTTCCTAATAATGATTATTCCTTTTAGCTTTAGAGAGTTTCGCACACAAGAAAACTCCCCACTAAGCCAACCTGGCTTAGTGGGGAATCATTTTGCCAAGTTGATGTATTCTCAAAGAGATTATCCCTCGTTTTTGATCTTAACTTATCTACTTTCTCGGAACTGCCACCTTTCCTTTTGCTTTTTCGGCAAAAGTAGGCATAGGATAAGCAATTCTTCCAGTCTGGGCTTCTTCAGGCCATACAATAACTCTTTTCCCCATTTGCCACTGCACATCCACCATGGAATGGCCGACCTGCATCCCCATATCATCAACATCCCAGCCTCCATAGAAGGACATAAACTTTAGTTTTCCAAGGGCAGCCCTTACTTTATCTGAATTAACGGAATTAGCCTTCTCAACTGCTAATACATATGCTAAGACCTGAGCTCCGGCTTCTGCAGCATGGTAATCCGGAATAATTTCTTTCCCTAAACCCTTCTTGAAAAGACTTACAAATTCATCCTGGCTTGGCCCAATCCATGGCAGCCCTACCTTTTTAGCCTCCTTCTCTGAAAACTTTACACCATATTCCCAGTGCGAGGGGCCCATGACACCTTCTGCCATATTCGTTAAAGCCTCATAAAAGGCTGGAAGGGTTGCGGCCGCTATCAGAGACAGGGCCTTTGCATTTATGTCCAGATCTGCCATCTGTCGATTAAAAAGCTGGCCATCCTCAAAGTGTCCACCACCTAAGACGAAGTCAGGCTTGGAGGCTTTCAGGGCAGAAAGGAGAGGGGTTAAATCTGTAACCCCTTTTGGATAGGTGCGCTTAAAAACAATTTTAAAACCGAGCTTTTTAGCATGTTCTTCTGCGCCCTCCATAACCATTTTCGCAAACTCAGAGTCCTCATAAGCTAAGGCAACTCTCTTAGCCTTCGGATCAATCTTTTTAATCATATTAAGGGTGCCCTCGTGGTACCTCGAGGCCGGTCCGATTGTTTGGACAATGTACCTAAACCCCTGTCGAAAAATCTTGTTGTTGGCACCACCATGATCCATGTAAAGCATTTTATGACTTTCAGCAACAGGAGCTCCACGAAGAGTGAGGCCTGAGCTATATGGAGCGAAAACAACATCTACTTTATTAACTGTGATCAGACGTCCGATTAGGCTTGTTACAGCTTCTTTTTTGGATTCACAGTCATAATACTTGTACTCAAGAGGAACTTTCTTTCCGGCTATTTTCACACCACCATAAACATTATTTACCCAATCAATACAAGCCTTGATTCCCCCAAGTGCCTGTTCTCCTGCCTTTGCATACTTTCCTGAAAGAGCTGCTGAATGACCGATCAGGATATTGTCTTTAGCTTTTACCTCAGCAAGAGAAAGACCAGACAGAAGGAAAGCAAAAACGGCAAAAATTACAAACAGAACTTTAAAAGTTGACTGTTTCATAAAGTGCCTCCCTTTTTAAGGTTTTTTCCGATTTATCCCTCTTAAGCTTCCAATCTAAATCTTACTATCAAATACAATAAAATAAGAATCAACAACCAAAAGAATTAAAATTCCAAAATTCATCTCATTTTTTTATTCCTAAACGAAAATGAAGCTTAGAGGGAAAACCTAAAAAAACTTCACCTCCTTTCCTTTGTTCTTTTCTAAATGAAATTATCAAAAAATAATAAATATTCTTTTAAAAAAATATAAAAAGTCTATCAAAAATTAATAAGATTGCAACTAAAAAAGTCTAATTTTTTAAAAAATTTTTCTCTTTTTAGGTGATATTTTTAAATAATTCATTTAAAATCAATGATAAAGAATTATCCATATCAAAAAAATTTGTATATTTTATATGGTATAAAATATAAAATACTCTAAAAAAACGGTTTGCACAATCTCCTTGATTTAATAAGAAAAATGCCTTATTTTTAAAAATTAGGAGGTTTTTCTCCAATGTAAATTTAAATATAAACTTTTAGGAGAATCGAAATGCCAGAGTTTAGGCAAAACATAGCTACCAAAGAATGGGTTATCATAGCGCCAGAGAGGGCCAAGAGGCCAGAGGACTTTAAAAAGAAAAAGGTTGCTAAAGAATTTCCTGAATACGATAAAAACTGCCCTTTTTGTATTGGCAACGAGGATAAGACACCCCCATCCGTATATTCCATAAAAAAGAATGGGAAATGGAACTTAAGGGTTGTGCCGAATAAGTTTGCTGCCCTAAAGAGCGATCTCTCCCCAAAAAGAAAAAGGGAGGGAAAATCTAAGAGATACCTTACGATAGATGGTTTCGGATTAGCGGAGGTTGTGATAGAGACTTCTGTCCATAATAAAACCATTGCCACCATGAATTATTCAGAAGTAAGGAATGTTATAAAGGCTTATAAGCAGAGATACATAGAAATATCTAAAAACGAGGATATCAGACTGATAACCATCTTCAGAAATCACGGAGCTATGGCTGGCACATCTCTTGAACATCCTCATTCGCAGATCATTGCTACACCTGTAGTTCCACCACACGTAAGGGATCAGATATTTCAGGCAAGGGTTGCTTGTGATACATTTGGCACATGCATCTATTGTGATATGATAAAACAAGAGTTGTCAGAAAAGAAAAGGATTATTGTAGAGACTGACCATTTTGTTGCCTTTTCTCCCTATGCAGCCAGATCCCCTTTTGAAACGAGGATAATACCAAAAAGACATGACTGTTCTTTTGATGCGATTACAGAAAAAGAGATAGATAATTTTTCTAAGGTCTTGAGGGACACCCTGAGAAAGATCTATCTTACGCTTGATAACCCTGATTATAACTATATCATTCGTTCCTCACCAACAGATGAAAGAAATACCAAACACTATCACTGGTATGCTGTGATTATTCCTAAACTGACAACCCCAGCGGGATTTGAGATAGGTACAGGTATATATATTAATGTGACCCCTCCTGAGGAATCAGCCCGGTTTTTAAGACAAGCAAAAATTTAAATAAAAAAGTTTACTAACCTATGCTGACCAGCTCAAGCCTCTCTTTCCATTTCTGTTTCAGGGACTCTTTTAAAAATTTAAGAGAGGGATCTTTAAGAAAGGGGTCCTTTGCTATTAATTCAAAGGCCTCTTTTCTCGCCTCTTCCAGTATCTTGTGGTCTCGTATGATATTAGCATAAATGAGCTCTGGAAGCCCTGATTGTCTTGTTCCAAAAAACTCCCCTGGCCCCCTTATCTCTAAATCTTTCTCAGCTATAATGAATCCATCTGTGGTTTCTCTAATCGTTTTAAGCCTCCTCTTCCCCTCTTCGGTTACAGGAAATTTTATCATAAGGATACAGTAAGACTGATAAGGACCTCGTCCCACTCTTCCCCTCATCTGATGAAGCTGCGAAAGGCCGAATCGTTCAGCATGTTCAATGATCATAACCGATGCATTTGATATGTCCATCCCAACTTCTACAACGGTGGTTGAAACAAGGATATCGATTTCTCTTTCCTTGAATTTTTTCATGATTTCTTCTTTTTCCTCACTCTTCATTCGCCCATGGAGAAGACCTATTTTAAAGTCAGGGAAAATTTCCTCTTTGAGGTGAGAAGCCATCTCTGTTGCTGCCTTTAAATCAGAATTCTCAGATTCTTCAACTAAGGGAAAGACAATATAGGCCTGTCTCCCTTTTTCTATCTCCTGTCTTATAAAGGTATAGACTTCTCTCCTCTTATTATCATAAAAGCCCTTTGTTATAACATTGAGACGGTTTTGAGGCATTTCATCGATTATCGATATATCTAGATCACCATAGACTGTCAGGGCTAGGGTTCGGGGTATAGGGGTTGCGGTCATGACTAAAACGTCTGGATTATAACCCTTTTTCTTCAAAGAGGCCCTCTGCATGACTCCAAATTTGTGCTGTTCATCAACAACAACCAAACCGAGTTTTTTAAACCTAACATCTTCCTGAATCAGGGCGTGGGTGCCAATGATAATATCTTTTTTACCATTGAAAATCTCTTCCAAAATCTCTTTCCTTTTCTTTCCTTTCACCCCACTGGTCAACAAGGCAGCTTCTATTCCCAATCTTTTGGAAATTGTTTTTATATTGAAATAGTGCTGTTCTGCTAATATCTCTGTAGGAACCATAATAGCCCCTTGATAACCATTTTCTATTGCTCTTAACATGGCCATGAGAGCCACAACGGTCTTTCCGCACCCTACATCTCCTTGAAGAAGTCTGTTCATGGGATAGGGTCTTTTCATATCTTCATAGATCTCTTTTAATACCTTTTCTTGTGAGGGAGTGAGTTCAAAAGGGAGGATAGATTTTAACCTGTTTGTTAAGGTATTTTTAGACTCATAAGAAATCCCTCTTTTCTCATTTAATATATCCCGCTTCTTCAACGCAAGCCCCAGTTCTAAAAGGAAAAGTTCATTAAATATAATTCTTTGGTGAGCACTCGTTTTTCCATTATTTAAAAGAGAGATATCCGATTCTTGAGAAGGAAAGTGAATCTCCCTTAATGCCTTATCCAAAGGGATTAGACTTCTACTTTTTATTATATAATCAGGAAGGATCTCTGGGTAGAGATGGGCATAGGAATCAACAACAATTTTCATCACAGAGCGTATTGTCTTTTGATAAAATCCCTCTGTTAAAGGATAAATGGGAACGATCCTTCCAAGATGCACCAACTCAGGAGTCTCAGAGTCAAGGATTTCAATATCAGGATGGCGAACTTCCAGACCAAACCCATCATAATTGTCTAATAAAACCTGGCCGCTGACGATAATTCTCTGTCCTTTTTTATATCGATTAGAAAGATATCTTTCATTAAAATTAAACCATTTGAGCATGAGATGACCTGTATCGTCTCCAACAACAATCTTGAAAATTTTTCTTCTTGTTCTGGTAAGGGAAATATCTTTGACCAAGATCTTGGCTACAAATGTTTGTAGCTCTCCTGCCTTAAGTTCAGATATATTTTTTAAGTGGGCTCTGTCTTCATATCTTCTGGGTAAAAAAAACAGGGCATCATTGATGGTCTCAATATTTAGCTTTTTAAAAAACAATGCTCTTTTAGGACCAACCCCTTTAATATATTGAATCGATTTTTGAAAAATAGATAATGTAGGAGTTGAGCCGAGATTCTCAATCATCTTGAACCTGTTGATATCTGCTTTATAATATCTGAATTATGAAAAGCCTGGGAGCTATCCTTCAGCCAAAAAATCTCAATTTTTGAACTGTGCGGATTTGAAAGTTTTATTCTTCTTTAAATAAAGCATTGAGGTCTTCTAATAGACTCTTACAATCGGCCCCCTGCAGACTTGCTGCATCCTCAATGGTGTCAGAATTGGAAATCAAGCATCCTAAACAATCCATATTATGTTTTTTAAAAACATTGATAACATCAGGATGAGACCTTAAGGCTTCATCAATTGACATATCTTTTTTAAACTTCATATTCGCTCCATTTTAAAAAAAGCTTGATTTAAGATTTGATTTGTGTTAAAAATTTCTCCTTTTAAAGGAGGTGTTTAACATTGTCAAGAAAATGTGATATCTGTGGTAAGGAACCTCAATTTGGTCATAAAATTAGCCATGCCCATAATGTAACAAAGAGAAAATGGTATCCAAATATTCAAAATATAAGAATTATTGTTAATGGCCAGCCTAAAAAGGCAAAAGTATGTACCCAGTGTATTAAGTCAGGAAAAATTCAAAAAGCATCTTAAGCGTCTCTGTTCTAACTTTTAGCCTTCCTTCTCTGTAAAAAGTAATGCTCTTTGACCCTATCTACGCTGTGTACTGATTTAATCCTACTTATATTTTTAATGACCCTTTGAAGCTGTGCGAGATCAAAAATATCTATCAAAAAGTATATATACGCCTTTTTTCCTTCTGCTGGCTGAATGTTAGCTTGATTTATATTAACATCACATTCAGATATGGCAGAACTCACCTTTGCCAGAACACCTGGGATGTCATCGGCATAAACAGAGATTTTTACTGAGTGAGGTATCTTCTTCTTAACGTCCCAAACAACTCCTATTTTTCTCTCAAGACCATAATTCAGACCAGCAACTGTTGGACAATCTGCCGTATGAACTGTCACCCCTCTTCCCCTTGTGATATAACCAATAATCTTATCTCCGGGCACTGGATTACAACATTTTGCATAGCGAATAAGGATATCCTCAACACCATTAATCTTAACAGCCCCCTCTCCCTTTCTTTTGGTAAACCTATCTACAATTTTATGTAACTCTGATTTTTCTTTCTTTTTCCATTCTTCTAAGGTCTTCTCTGGAATGAGTTTTGTTATGATCTGATTTACAGAGATTTTTCCAAAACCTATTTCTGCTAATAGGTCTTCGATTTTTTGAAATCTCAATTTCTCTACCAGTTCCTTGAATTCATCTGACTTTAATATCTTTGAAGGTTTGGTCTCGTATTTTTGTAACTCTTTTTCAAGAATTTCTCTGCCTAGAACAATGCTTCTTTCTTTCTGTTCTTTCTTTATCCATGCTCTTATCTTAGTTTTTGCCCGGGATGTTTTCACAAATCTCAGCCAGTCTCTGCTTGGGACATGGTTCGGGGATGTTAAAATTTCTATTATATCTCCATTTTTTAATTTGTATTTTAAAGGGACAATCTTTCCGTTGACCTTAGCACCAACACATTGATTTCCCAAGTCTGTATGGATTTGGTAGGCAAAATCTACAGGACTAGCGCCTTCTGACAAGCTCTTCACCTCTCCTTTAGGTGTAAAGACATAAACCTCGTCAGGGAAGAGGTCGACCTTAACGGTTTCCATAAACTCCTTTGGATCTTTTAGATCCTGCTGCCATTCTAAGAGCTGTCTTAGCCAGAAGAATTTCTCATCATACTTCTCATCTTTTTCTTTTCCTTCTTTATAGCGCCAGTGAGCTGCAATACCATATTCTGCTATCTTGTGCATATCCTCGGTTCTAATCTGAAATTCAACTCTTTGTCCCTGAGGACCTATAATAGTAGTATGGAGGGATTGATACATATTTGCCTTTGGCATGGCTATATAATCTTTAAACCTTCCAGGAACAGGTTTCCATAATGAGTGGATAACTCCTAATATAGAATAACAGTTTCTTATGGAATCTGTGGTTATCCTTAGAGCCATCAAGTCATAAACCTGATCAAAAGGAATATCCTGATTCTGCATCTTTTTATATACACTGAAGATACTCTTCGTCCTTCCTATAGTATTATGACAAATATCAGTCTCCTTTAACTCCTTTTGAACAATATCTTTAACCTTATTTATATATTCCTCCCTCTGCTGGATTATTTCATCAATATTTTCTTTGATTTCCATATAGCTCTTTGGATTTAAATAGTTAAAAGAAACGTCTTCTAGCTCCCCTCTTATCCAGCCAATCCCAAGCCTATTAGCCAAAGGAGCATATATATCCATGGTTTCTCTTGAAGTCCTTAACTGTTTGTCCACTGGAATGAATTGTAATGTTTGCATATTATTGAGCCTGTCAGCCAGTTTTATCAAGAGAACCCTGATGTCTTTAGCCATAGCAATCAGCATCTTTCTAAAATTCTCTGCCTGTTTTTCTTCGCGGCTCGAAAATTTCATCTTCCCCATTTTTGTTACGCCATCAACAAGCGACACCATCTCATCTCCAAAAAGGATTTTTATCTCTTCTAAAGTTGTGTAACCGTCTTCCACGGTATCATGTAATAACCCTGCTGCAATCGTTATTGAATCCATCTTTAATTTTGCGAGAATTCCAGCGACCTCTAAAGGATGAGATATGTAGGGTTCACCTGAAAGCCTGGTTTGTCCCCTGTGAACCTTTGCAGAATAGATATATGCCCTTTCGATAACATCAAGGTCTGCATCTGGATTGTATGATAAAACCCAATCCCTTATATCTTCTATTCTAACCATTGCCTTTATCTTCTTAATTAAGAATATATTGAATGAAAAGTTTTAACCTTAAATGTTTAATCATTAATAAAAGATTAGTCATTAATCATGCTTTCTCTCATTCATTGTTTTGCTGTTTGTTTTTTGGGGTTACATCTATTTCATCAAGGCTATGGTATGATTTTTTAAAATTGACTATCATCTCGGCAAGATTCTTCCCTATACCTGTAAGACCCCCTAAACCAAAGACGAGGAGAATAATAAACAATAAAATTATTAATTCCAAAAGCCCCAATCCAAACATTCTAAAATCCCTCTTTCCTCAGGTTATCTTTTAATGCAGGCTTTGGGATGAAGAACATATCTTGAATCCTTTTTATTTTTATAAAAAATATTATTACTTTTTCTTTTTGTGTCGAGAACTATTCCTTAATTTCTTGTGTTTATGTTTTCTCATCTTAGCTCTCCTTTTCTTTACAACGCTCCCCAATTTAATCACCCCTTTTCATTAATATTTAAATCTATAATATATAGCATATCCAAAATAAGAAGTAAAGTAATCCATTAGAATAAAACCTTTAAAGTTTGTTTGGAAGCGAAAGCAGGGTAGTCCTTAAAAAATAACTTTTATTTCTTGTTTTTGAGTTGGCTCTTTACCTAATTGACTGCCATTTTAGAGGCTAGTTTTATAGCATTTATGAGGCTTTTAGGATTGGCTTTATCTTTTCCTACAATATCAAAGGCAGTTCCGTGACCTACTGAAGTTCTTACAATGGGAAGTCCAACAGTAACATTAACTCCTTCATCAAAAGAGGTTGTCTTGATTGCTATATGTCCCTGATCATGATACATCGCCACAACCAGATCATATTCACCTCTCATAGCTCTGTTAAAGATAACATCAGGAGATACCGGACCAGCAACATTGATTCCTTTTTCTCTGGCCACATTAACAGCAGGGATAATCTCTTTTAACTCTTCATCTCCAAAAATACCACTTTCTCCTGCATGTGGATTTAAACCGGCGACACCAATCCGTGGATTTTTAATACCCAGATCCTGCATGGAATTATATCCCAGATATATTGTTCGTAAAATCCTCTCTTTTTTTATTAACTTACAGGCATCTACCATTGATACATGAAGGGTGACATGAATGACCTTTATATCATCTGTTACCAGCATCATAGCAAAGTCTTTAATACCAGTTTTTTCTGCAAATATTTCTGTATGACCCTGATACTTGTACCCAGCTAAATTTATGGCCTCTTTGCTAATTGGAGCAGTAACCACTGCATCAACATCTTTCTGGATAGCAAATTCAATCGCCTTTTCCACATACCTGACAGAAGCTCCCCCTCCTTCCTTGCTTATCTCTCCCTGTTTTATATTGTCCAATTGTAAATCCTCAATATCTAAAACATTGATTTTGCTAAAGTTAAAATCAGAATCCCTTAATTCTTTTATAGAATTGAAAAAGACCTCGTCCCTTATCTTCAGGCTCTTTCGAACATTCTCTAATACAGAAAGGCTACCTATTACCAGGGGATGAGAAACTTCGTATATAACCGGTGTGTGAAGAGCCTTTATAATAACCTCAGGCCCTATCCCCGCGGGATCACCCATTGTTATTGAAATGATAGGTTTTTTGTTTTTCTCCTTGTACACGCTTGACGATCCTCTAGTTAAGGTCATGGCCTCTTATTTTTATGAGACCCTCTTTGATATTTTGAATACTTCCCTGATATTCTTAATTGATGGTAAAAAAAAGAATATCTTTTGTCAACTTCTAAATGTTTTACTTTTAATATATCAAATCGTGTGTTAAAATTACTTAACAATAGCTTTCACAGGAGTAATTTAAAAATGGTGGGTTATCCTAAAGAAGTTGAGTTTATATCTGGGAAAAGGGCTGTTTTGAGAACGGTTGAAATCACGGATAAAGATAAAATTGAGGAGTTTCTTCTTCAGTTTCCTCCAAAAGAGAAAATTTTTATAAATGAGGCCATAGAAGAATCTAAAACCCTTGAAAACTGGATAAAAGAATCAAAAAATAACATTTTTACTCCTCTTATTGCTGAATTTAAAGAAAAGATAATAGGAATGGTTTCCTCCTGTAAAGCCAAAAATGCTCCTTCAATAAATTTTAAGAACATGATATTACTTATAGATAACGAGTTTAAATCATCTCGTCTCGGTTCTATTCTTTCAAGGGAATTGTTCAGTGAAGTCTTGCTAAAAAGGAAAAAGATGAAAAAGCAAGGCCTTTAATCATCTGCTTTAAAATTTTTTTATCATGAGAGCTCTTTTATATACTTCGACAGAATCCTTCTTAACTCCTTAAATTCCTTATACTTCTTTAGATTTGTATCGACATATAGGAGAGTGTTGTCAATATATGGTAGATATCTATCATTATTCTTGCAAACCTTTTGATACGAAAAGGTTCCTACGGCTTTAAGGTTTCTTTGAATAGACATATAATCAAAGAGCCTTAAAAATTCATCTCTATCAATCCTTATCTTTTCAATCCTTTCCTTTTCTCTGATATAATAATCGATAAGCTCTTCTCTTACTTTATCTTCCAAAACAAGATAAGAATCCCTTAAAAGGGATGCCAGGTCATATTGACAGAGACCCATTCTTGCATCTTGAAAGTCTACAATACCTAGCTTATCATTCTTAACCATTATATTTCTGCCATGATAATCTCTGTGGGTGAATACCTTCTTCTCCTTTGTTAGTATGTTGATAATATTGAGGAAGTTATTTCGAATCTTTTCCCTATCTTCTTTCTTTATCCTTTTTTGCAATAGCCCTTCTATCATGTGTGTCATAAAAAAATCTAACTCCCACATAAGTTTTTCCACATCAAATTCCAAGGAGTATGCAACACACTCTTTTCTGTCTGTTTTATCTCCACTTACCTGCATTTTTAAAAGGAGATCAATAGCTCTCTTATAAAACTTGACCTTTACACTCTTCTTCTCTCTTTTCAACCTCTCTTCCAAGGTCATGGGTCCCAGGTCTTCTAAAAAAATCAATCCTCTCTTTCTGTCATAATAAAAGACATCCGGAACAGGTATTCTACATTTTTTAAGATACCTCTGGATATTCAAGAACGGGGGTTCCCCTGATTGATAGGGTTCTTTTAACTTAATGACAATAACAGACCTTTGTATTTCATCCTTTACTCCAGCGCTACCAAATAATATCCTGTAATATCTCCTGTCAGAGGCATCCCCGAGAAGAGGAGTTATAGTTATATCTTTTACATTCTTATCATGAATCTTATTAATTGTGTCTAAGATATAGCGAGGATCAATCTCAAGGTAAGAATCTGCTTTCATTTCTTAAAGATTTATCCTAAAACATTTCTGAACAAAATCCCTTGTTTGGGACAAGACCTCGTCATAATCTCCATAGTTCCTAAGTTCCAACATAAAGGGGCCATCATATTCTTCATAAAAAAGGGTATCCCTTACACTTTTCCATTTGATTTTGCCTTGAAAAGGAGATAGGTGAGAATCCTCAGTGCCATCATTATCAGAAGCATGGATAGAAAAGATATGCCCTGAGGCTTTTTTTATTGCCTTGACTGGATCTTCTGAAACATTTGCATGTCCCAAATCGAGACACATACCCAAAGACTTTGAATGATATTTTTTTACAATATCAAGAATTTTCAGAGTTGTAGAATATTGATTAGGGGCATTCTCAAGGGCTATCTTTATATTACTTTTCATAGAATAATCCATCAACTCTTCAATGCTGTTATACAGCGCCTTTGGAATACCATCGCCCTCAGCTTCCCTGTTCACCTTCAGTCCGCAATGGATAGCTATTACGTCTGTCTCAAAAACTCTCATTACATCCATTACTTCTTTTATCTCTTTCATGATCTTCTTTCTCTCTTTTTCTTCTTTTGAAGAGATTGAGAGCCACTTCCTCTCTTTTGCGTCTTTAACATGCAAATAAAAAGGAGCGTGCAAAGAGATTGCTCTGATACCCTCTTTATCTAAAAAATCTTTTAGCATAGAGACCGCTGAATTTTTCTTATAATCAAAGTGGGGTCTCATGCCCCATATCTCGATAAATCGAAAACCGTATTCCTTGATCTTTCTAATCCATAAGGGACAGAGCGTCTCATGGACAAAAAGATGTGTGGAAAGTCCAATTCTCATCTCAATCTCCTTTAAATAAAAAATATATATAACCAGATTCGCCAGAATAGTTAATCACATATCTTAAACTATTATAAGAAATAATATATCAAAGATTAGAATATATAAAAGGAATAAAAAGATATAATCATCTAATAATATTACTCGTTGATAGGATACAGTTGGATTTTATTATCTTTTTTTATTGCTATCTTCTCTTTTATTTTTGATTCCTTTTCTACCTTCATATCTAAACCGATAATCGAATTTGATATCTCTGCATTTTCAGAGACATAAACATTCTCCCAAACCACACTTTCTCTTATTACTACACCCTGATCTAAAATAGAATTTTTCCCCAGCACAACAGACGGCCCGATATCGCACCCCTCTTTAATGACAGAGGGCTCATCTATAATCACAGGGGGGATGATATTAATATCCTTGTTTGTGAATTTATTAACAAGATTTAAAGAAATCCCTCTAGCCTCTGCCATTCTCTCAAAAGACGGATATTTATTTTGCAGCATATCATGATTGACTTCTAAATATCTTCTGTGCGTTCCCATATCCATCCAGTAATTCATTGTTAAATAGCCAAAAACAGGATATCCTCTCGATATCAATCCAGGATATATCTCCTCAGAAATACTACATGGCCTTACAGGAGGAAGTTCATCAAAGATCTCCTGTTCAAATATCTGAATACCGGTAAACATCATATTTTTTAGACTTTTAAAGGCTGAGGTTCCTTTATTTAAAAATCTTTTCACCCGGTTTTCTGAATCAATTCCAATGATCCCATACTTTTCTACATTCTTATCCTCTCTTAAGACCATTGTAACCAATGCCCCTTTTTTCTTATGAAACTCAAGTACTTCGTTTAAGTCAATATCAATGACAATGTCGCTATTTACTACAATAAATGTACCCCCTTTTAAAAATTTTTCGGCTCGTTTAATACCTCCCGCGGTACCCAAGAGTATCTCTTCATGAGAAAATTGAATATCTATCCCAGCCAAAGCTCTATTTTGAAAGTAATCTATCAAATCTTTTGTTTTGTAATGTGTGTTGACAATAATCTCTTTTATCCCATTGTTTTTAAGTAGATTAATTGAATATTCTATTGAGGGTATGTTTGCAACAGGGATTAAGGGTTTGGGTAGTATGTGGGTTAAAGGAAACATTCTTTCCCCTAATCCCGCGGCCAATATCATGCCTTTCATCCTGATCCACCTTCTATATAATATGATTCATTTAATGCATCTATATCAGATTAGGGGTTCGCAGTCAATAAAGACTTGACATTTCTCAATACAGGAAATAATAATCCCTATAGACAGGAGAATATGATGATTATAGAGAAAATCACTGTTGGAAGCTTTTCTGCGAATTGCTATATTGTAGGATGTGAGAAAACTAAGGAAGGAATTATCATAGATCCTGGAGATGAGGTTGAAAAGATACTAGAATTAATAAACAAAAATGGTCTTGATATAAAAATGATTCTCAATACCCATGCACATATTGACCATTCTTTAGGGATACAGGGTCTTAAAGAAAAGCTGGGAGTGAATTTTTGCATGC
>DATKYB010000066.1 GCA_035528715.1 Nitrospinota bacterium
AGGCTGGATGAAAGAAGCTCTCAGGGAAAGCGATAAAAGCACCTTAGCATTACATGAAAACCGTCTAAAATCGCTCAGAAACGAATGTGAGAGGGTAAATAACCGCCTTAGCAGGCTCTATGACGCAAAGTTTGATGGAGAGATAGAGGAAAGCGTTTTTAAGGCTAAAGAGAGTGAATATAAGGCTCAATTGGTAGAGATAAAGTCTGCTATGAATGACTCAAAGGTGATTAATTTAAACTTCTATGAAGATGGGTGCAGGATACTCGAACTCTCTAAGAAATTATATCCTTTATACTTAGAGGCAAATCATGAAGAAAAGGCAAAATTACTCCGGCTTGTAGCTTCGAACTACTACCTCAACGACCTAAGCCTTTGTTCTACATATAGAAAACCCTTTGACATACTCGCCAAAGGGTCTTCTTGTCTATTATGGCGGGGCCGACGAGACTCGAACTCGCGACCTCCGGCGTGACAGGCCGGCGTTCTAACCAGCTGAACTACGACCCCACCAAAAATGGTAGGCGGAACAGGGCTCGAACCTGTGACCCCCGGCTTGTAAGGCCGGTGCTCTCCCAACTGAGCTACCCGCCCCTTTATTCATTGGGAAAATATATTAATATATTATTATATAATGAAAGTCAAGATTTTTTAGTCTTGGGTAAAGGATAAGTTTATTCGAAGGGTTTTCTGTAATTTATCTTGACATTTTCCATTTATTGCTTAAATTATAAATAGAATTTTAAATTGAGGATTTAGATGTATCAGCGTTTTAATTTTGATAAGAATAGTATAGATTTAGCAAAAAACACCCTAGATGATGCTGCAGCCTTGACACGAAACTATTACGATATCAATACAAAGGATTGGAAAGGAATAAAATATGACCTAAAAACCCTGGAAGATCTCAAAAAAGACGAGATAACTGATAATGCATTTGCCCAGCTCTCAAAATATAGAGGGGTTTCTGGAAAAGCGAGCCAGGGTTTTCGTTTTAATTTTTTCAGGATATGTATTCAGGACCATAAAATCATGGAGGCAGTTAAAAAAAGAGGGGACAGAACATGTCTCAAACCCCTTTTGTTATATGTGATGACACATGAACTCATTCATATTGTAAGGTTTAACAGATTGATAAAGAAATTTGAGGGTTCCTCTAAAGAAAAGGAAATTGAAGAAAAAAATGTTCATTTTGATACATACAATATCCTTAGAAATACTGAGATTCATGGAATGAATGATATTTTAAATCATTATAGAGATTTTAGGTTTATCGAAAATTAATAAATCTCTGGAATCTCTTGAAAAAATAGGATTTTGTGTTATAATTGATAATTAAAGAGTAGCTGTTAAAGTAATGTGCAGTAAGGGGGGTTTGAAGAGATGCCGATTTACGAATACAAATGTAACTCATGTGGTCACAGATTTGAAAAGATTCAGAGTTTTTCTGATTCTCCCATTGAAAAATGTGAAGTATGTAATGGAAAGGTTTCAAAATTGCTCTCTAAGTCTACCTTTCATCTTAAAGGGAGCGGTTGGTACGCCACAGATTATGCTAAGCCTCTAGAGACCAAAAAGAAATATGATTCGAAAACCAATAAAGTAACAGATAAGAAGAAAGATTAATTATTAAATTAATATTTTAAAATAAAGCTACTATTCTCAAGTTTAGTAGCTTTTATTTTTTAAGGGCCTGTATCTTAATGGTATAGGCCTTTTTTCTTGACGGATATCTGGCTTAAATATACACTCTGATTAAGAGATTTTTAATGGTGAGAGGGATGGCTGAGAAAGTTAAATTTGCTCAAATAGTTATAGGTTTACCAATAGATGAAATATTCACCTATTCTGTGCCATCTCATCTTAAGGAGAAAATAAAAATTGGAATGCGGGTATATGTTCCCTTTGGAAACAGAAAAATGACAGGCTATGTTGTTGATTTCATTGATTATTCTAAAAGAAAAGATATTAAAGAAATCCTTTCAGTATTAGACGAGAGACCTGTTTTTGATAAAGATATGCTAAAGCTCACGAAGTGGGTATCTGATTACTATTTTTGTCCATGGGGCGAGGTTGTAAAAGCAGCATTACCAAAGGGTATGGATGTAAAGAGCTATGAATTTGTAATGCTTTCCGAGCAGGGAAGAGAATCATTAAAGAAGAGAATACAAAAAAAGAAGGTAGAGAAGAAGATCTTAGATATATTAAGCGAGGTCAAAGGATTAAAGACAAACCAGCTTATAAAAAGAACAGGTATTAA
>DATKYB010000067.1 GCA_035528715.1 Nitrospinota bacterium
AGGGTTTTTCTTGTAATATAAGGAAGGATAGGACCGAGGAATACAAAAGTATCTATCCCTTTCTCAGAGATTTCTTTTAAAGCAGAAACTCTAGATTTAATCGATGATGCCCCTGGCTCAAATATTCTTCTTATTTTTTCATCATAGGTTGTGATGGTCATTCCTATTTCCAGATGAGGCATTTCTTTAAATATATCAAGGTCTCGTAAGATTAAAGCAGATTTTGTTTGGATATGGATATGAAAGCTATGATGCATAAGTTCCCTTAAAAGGCCTCGTGTTAATCGATATTTCTCTTCAATAGGTTGATAGGGGTCTGTTACAGTACCCATCATAATCGTTCCTCTTTTATATTTTTTCATTTCCCTTTTTAAGATTTCTGGTGCATTTATCTTTATATCCAAAAAACGTCCCCAAGGCTCCCTATGGCCTGTAAACCTCTTCATAAATTTCGCATAGCAATATACACACCCATGAACACAACCAATATAGGGATTAATGGCATAATCAATGCCATCTATCCTTGATTTTACCAAAATCGATTTACAATGGATCTCTGAAACTTTCAATAACAACCTCCTGGGGTTTACTTCTTTAATAAATAGTTTGGGGAAGGGTTAGGGATTAAAAATAATAAAAAAATTATTTATTCCTAAGGATTCTCACATAGTTCAGTTCTCTGGGGATTTCGCAGTCTTCACAATAATTATGTTCTGCAAGGATCTTTATATCATCAAGAGCCCTTTTATCACCTTCAAAGATTACTTCATGATATCCCTTGTCTGCAATGAGACCCCCTGCCTCCATTAGGCTCAGCACTGATCTTGCATTAAATTTTTTCCCATCAACTACAAGAAAGACATCAGTGCCATGTTCCTTAACAATGAGAGAGATATACCCGGCAGGCCTAGCGTGGAAGCCCAGAGGTTTGGGAGGGGGGAGTTTATAGCGGGCCTTTATGGTATATTTCGATAGAATTTTTTCTGCGATGAGCTTTCCTTTCTGTAAATAATCGTTACTATTAAAAAAAGCGAAATTGATAATCGTATTTAATCCCTCTTTTCTATCAACAATCTTTGTAATTTTCTCTTTAATTCCTCCAGTTCTCACCTCGTCTGCATGCCTTTCAAAAAAGTGAGAGAGCCAGCGGACTATTTCTAAGAGATGAAGACAAATAGATGTAAAGCCCCTTAGTTTAGTGAGATTTTTATCGTTTTTTTCAAGAAATGTATTTTTTATATAGGTATCGTAGTCTGATTGAATCCCCTGCAGAATATTTTTAAAATTCTGAACCTTTGTTTCATCGATTATTTTTGGAATAACAGGGATTTCTGTTTCCTTCTTATAAAATTTCTCGAGATTAGTTTCTTTTGATAATTTTGCAACATTCCTAAATCTCCTTGAAAGCGCAATAATTCTTTCTTCATTATCTTTTAAATCATCCTCGTGAAGATTTTTAGGAAGACGCTTGGAAATGGGAATTTCACTAAAAGCTCTATCTATGTAACATTCTTTGGGATGTTTCATTCCATTTTTACTTGCTTCCTTTTTTAGAATACCAAACAAATCTAATACAGAATTGTTTATAAAACTCATAGCACTATTAGCATCTCTATGAAATTTAGCGGCATCATCTTTTGAATCTTCCAGTTTATAGTGATAATATCTGTCTAAGATGTGTCTTAACTGGAGTCCTGCAATCGCAAAGTTTCTTATTGAGGCAATTAGTTCAGTAAAATAGAACCATGATTTATTTTCTCTTGCCCCGTGATTATCTAAAAAGTCTTCAAAAAGTTCTGCTTCATTAGAAAGGTTTGCATAAAAGGTCTTTGATTCCGGAGAATCCTTTTTCAGGCAATTGATAACTTTAAAGAAATTTACAGAGGCCTGTTCTATAAGGGGGAGAAATTTTTTTTCAGTAATGATTTTCTTTAAAGGGACATTTGGCATTATTCACCTTATTTTAAATTAAATAAAGTCTATTAAAAATTTTTTGCTAGGTCAATCAAATAATTAAATCGATATGGTTTCAATAAGATACAGGTAAAAAATTAAAGAAGGCAAGTCCCTCCTTTTCTTCTTAATGCTTATATGGATGTTTTTCAAACCTGTTCTCAAAGCGATTTCTTTCCATGTCTTTTACTGCCAGGCTATATTCTTTATACCATTTTATTCTCTCTTTTAATGAACACTCTTTTTTTGTATATTGATAGAGGTTTTCACTGCAATCTTCACAAAAAGACTTGGACTGAATGCTATCGGTATAGAGACAATAGGCAAACTCTAACTTCAGTTTTTTAAACATCTTAAGATTAATGTAGGCTTTAAGCTAGAAAAGTCAATAGGTTAGGGAAAGCATGAAAAATTTTTCCACAGGTTGTGTATAAACCTGTTGAAAACCACAATATATAGTATATTGCCAATTAAGTAAAAATATTAGACATTTTCCCGCCCTTAACTTATACTACAAGGAGAAAAAGGAGATATGGATGATAAAACCAAAAGCATTGCAAAAGGGTGATACCATAGGAATTGTTGCTCCTTCTGGATTATTTGATAAAAAGAAGTTTGAAAAAGGGATAGAGTTTATAAAGAAAATAGGATTTAACCCATTTTGGAGAGAAGATATATTTCATGCAGAGAGGTATATGGCTGGTTCTGATTCCAGAAGGGTTTCTGAACTCATGGATTTGTTCAGCAATGAAGAAATCAAAGCCATTTTCTGTGCAAGGGGTGGTTATGGTGCTGGAAGGATACTTCCCCTTTTACAAAAAGAAAAGATTGTTAATCACCCAAAAATCTTTGTGGGATATAGCGATATTTGTTTTCTCCTGAATTTCTTTGTACAAGAATGTTCCATGGTTTGCTTTCATGGACCTATGGTTGCAGGAGCTTTGGCACGGGGTCTTTCTCCATATGAAGAAGAGGTTTTTATAAGACTTCTAACCTCTAAGGAGCCTCTAGGAGAGCTCAATTTAGATGGAATAGAGGTGTTACGTGAAGGGATAGGGGAAGGTATACTCATAGGTGGATGTCTTTCAATAATCATTAGTTCAATGGGAACAGAATATGAATTAGAAACAAAGGGAAAGATACTTTTTTTAGAAGATACAAACGAGCCGCTTTATAGACTGGACAGAATGCTAACCCAGATGAGGATTGCAGGGAAGTTTGATAAGATAGAAGGGATTATTTTTGGACATATATTCGATCCCAAAGAGGAAGTTTTATTCAAAGAGATGGCAAAAGAGATCTTTACAGAGACAAAAGCCCCTGTATTATATAAAGTTCCCGCGGGACATGGAAATCATGGCTTGGTCCTTCCCTTTGGTGTAAAGGTAAGGGTTGATGCAAATGAAAGAAAACTCTTTTTTTTAGAATCGGCTGTTTCATGACACAGGATGATTATAGGAATACATTGGAAAAGGAAGAGTATCCAAAGATCACAGATATTATGGAGAGGGCCAGGAAGAGCAGTATATTCCCTGGCGCATATCTATTGTTTGCTAAAAGAGGAGATATTAAATATAAAAAGGCGTTTGGCCATAGTTCTCTTGTTCCAGAGATATCAGAACTTAGAGAGGATACCATATTTGACATTGCATCGTTAACTAAGGTGATTGCAACGACCACCGCTCTGATGCTATTGGTTAGAGACAAATATCTTGAAGTAGATGATAAGGCATCTAAATTTATTCCTTCACTTGTTAAATATGGCAAGAGTGACATAACTCTCCGCCACCTTTTAAGCCATTCCTCAGGTCTACCAGCATGGAAACCCTATTATAAAGAAGTTTGTAACAATGATCGGATGATACCTAATCATACAACAAAGAATTTAATCTATGAGATGGTGCATAAAGAGAAGTTAATTTATCCTCTTGGGGAGGATTTTCAATATAGTGATTTAGGTTTTATTCTATTAGAGGAAGTCATTGAGAAGGTGTCAGGCCAATCTCTGGAGAATTTTTGTGATGAACGTATATTCAGTCCATTAGGAATGAAAAATACCTTTTACATTAAATTGGCTGATAAGAGGAATCTAGCAAAAGAGAAGTTTGCAGCTACAGAGGAATGTCCTTGGAGAAAAAGAGTGTTAAGAGGAGAAGTTCATGATGCAAACGCCTATGCTATGGGAGGAGTTGCTGGGCATGCAGGACTCTTTGCAATAGGAGGAGATATTTATATCTTTGCAAAGGAGATACTTGAAATTTTTAGGGGAAGAGAAGGAATGATTCCCAAAGAGATATTAGAGAAATTTATTAAAAGGCAGGAGATCGTAAAACACTCAAGCAGGGCCCTTGGTTGGGATACTCCTTCCAGAATATTTTCTACCTCAGGAAGATATTTTTCTAATGAGTCTATTGGACACACTGGCTTTACCGGCGTATCCTTATGGATAGATTTAAAAAGGGAAATAATAGTTATTTTATTGTCAAACAGGGTTCACCCCACGAGAGAGAACCAGACCTTTAATCGATTTAGGCCCTACATCCATGATATAGTCATGGAGGAATTGCTGAACAAGGACAATGGATAAGAGCGCTTTAAAAAAGATTCATATGATTGCTGTATGTGGGACAGGGATGAGTTCCTTAGCAGGAATGCTCAAGAAGTCAGGATATGTCGTCACAGGCTCTGACCAAGATGTTTATCCTCCCATGAGCACTAAATTGGAAGAATTAGGAATTCCAGTAAAGATAGGATACAAGCCGTCCAATCTTGATGAAAATCCTGATTTGGTAATTGTAGGGAATGCTGTATCAAGGAAAAATCCAGAGATAAAAGCGCTTTTGAAAAAGAAAATCCCTTATCTCTCGTTTCCTCAGGCTTTGGCTGATTTCTTCCTGAAGGAAAAAGAAACAATCGTTATTGCTGGAACCCACGGAAAAACAACAGCTTCTTCCCTCATGGCGTGGATTTTAGAGGTGGCTGGTGAGGACCCAGGGTTTATGATTGGAGGAATTCCTTTAAATTTTGGAGAAAATTATAAATTAGGTATGGGGAGATATTTTGTGGTGGAGGGGGATGAATATGATACAGCCTTTTTTGATAAGGGTCCAAAATTTCTTCATTATTTACCAAAAAATGTCATATTGACAAGTATAGAGTTTGACCATGCTGATATATATCAGGACCTAAATCATATCAAAGAATCCTTTAAAAAATTTGTCCAGATTATACCTGAAGATAAAGTACTTCTTCTTGGTCTCGATTTTCCGCATTCAAGTGAAATGAAGAAATATGCAGGCTGTAAAACTGAGACCTATGGCTTTCATCCAATGGCAGAGTGGAGGGCTGTTGATATGAAACTCGGTAAGTCCGGTGCAGAGTTCTCTATAAATAATAAGAAAGAGAAAATGGGCCCTTTTCATTGGTCTTTGATGGGAAGACATAATATTCAAAATGCCATTGGTGTTATAGCAATAGCTATAAGACTTGGCATCCCTCTTCAAACCATAAAGAAAAGCCTTAAGGCCTTTAAGGGAGTAAGGCGTCGTCAGGAAATCAAGATTGAAAAAAATGGCATTATTGTAATTGATGATTTTGCTCATCATCCTACATCTGTGAGAGAAACCATAGGAGCTGTTAAAGCACATTATCCGGATAAAAGACTCTGGGCGTTGTTTGAGCCCCGCACAGCTACAAGCAGAAGGAATATATTTCAAAATGACTACGTAGATGCCTTTAAGGCGGCTGATAAAGTTATCATTGCAGGAGTCTTTAGGCCTGATCAGATAGAACAGGAACTGATTTTCTCTCCATCTCAATTGGTCAGTAAATTAAATTCAAATGGCCATTCAGCCTATTTTATAGAAGAGGTGGATGAGATAGTTGATTTTTTAAGAAAGAGTTTAAGCCCAGGAGATATTGTTCTTGTTATGTCAAATGGTGGTTTTGGAGGCATCCATGAAAAATTGGGCTCGATGCTGAAGAGCATGGGAAATAAGTGAAAGGTCAGAAGTTATGGAGATGAATCAAGAGAGAAAAAAAGAGGCAAGGGAGGCCTGGAGGAGACTCAAGGAAAATCAATCGAAGAGAAGAGAAAAACTGAGACGAGATATAACAAATATTAAGACAATTTTTTTATTTATTCTCGTTATCATCATATTTGTTGTTTTTTATTTTTTAATTCAACTCTATATAAAAGAGGATACTTATATCAAATCAAAAAGAGATGATCTGATACGAATAGAGCTAAAAGATATTGAACAGAGTAAAGAAAAAAGCGAAGATAAATAATATAAAGAGCAAGGAGAGACTATTGGATGAGATAAAACTTATTTGGAAAAGGAAAAAATTCATCATCTTCATCACACTTTTATCTCTGTTGATTGCTGGCACAATTAATTTTAAGAAGTATAGTGAATACAATATAGAGGCTCACATTAAGGCTGAAAAACTCAATCAAGAGTTAGTTAAAAATAAGGATCTATTCAAATCGATGTTCATTGAGGATTTGGATCTGAAATATCCTTTAAAGGTCAACTCATTTTTATCTGGAAAAGAGAAAAAATATCTCAAGGTTGAAATAAGAACCGGTGATCCTGATACAATAAAGAAAAGGTTCGAGGCATTAGGAGGCTCTGATATAGGTATTCGTCTTGACAAAAGGGTTACCTCTGCAGATAAGATTTTTTATACCATTCTTTTTACGCTCTGTGTGCTCATTATGACGTCGGTCTTTGTTCTCGTCTTTTTTGAGGATGAAAAGAAACAATAAAAAATCTCCATTACATTTCATTCCTATACTTTTGATTTATTCTTCTTATCTAATCTTCTCCTAAAAATAATATTAAATTTTTGGAAAACAAGAGAAAAGAAGAAATTTATAATTTTATAGCTCTTATAGGGTATAGAGATTCCACCATATAGGGAGAACGAGGCTTAAGCTTGGCATATAGATAACAATAAGAAGGGCTAAAAACATGGTAATGATAAATGGAATGACTGCCAGAGAGGTATCTTCTAAAGAGGTTTTTGCAATATTTGTCGTGACAAAAAGGTTGATTGCCACAGGGGGTGTAAACTGCCCTATTGCCAGATTCAGGGTCATAACGACACCAAACCACAAGGGGTCCCATTGAAAGTGAGCAATAATAGGAAGGAGAATGGGAAGAAAAATATAGTATATCGATATGGCATCCAGAAGCATGCCAGCAATTAAGATGAGTATATTAATGATTAAAATTGAAATGTAAGGATTAGAGCTTAATGATAAAAGAAAAGAGGCTGTCTTGTCCATAACCCCTAAAGTAGAGCCAGCCCATGAGTAAAGACCAGCAAAAGAGACAATAATCATAACAATGGCTGAAGAGAGTGCCGCATCGCATAAAATAGGATAGAGATCTTTTAGTTTAAGCGTTCTATAAATAATCATACCTACAAAGAGACCATAGAATACAGCAACAACAGCAGCCTCTGTTGGCGTAAATATCCCGCCATAGATACCACCGAGAATAATGATAGGAGCGAGGAGTCCCCAGATCGATTCCTTAAATGCCTTCATGATTTCTTTAAACGTTCCCCTTTCCTCCCCTAAAAATCCTTTTTTCTTTGATATAAAATAAGCAGGAAGAACAAGAGAAAACCCTGCTAACAAACCGGGAAAGATTCCGGCAGCAAAGAGGGCGGGTATAGAGACATTGGTTATCACCCCATAGAGAATCAATGCAATACTGGGAGGGACAACGATAGCTGTTGAACCGCTGCTGGCAATAAGGGCTGATGAAAAGCCTTTTTCATAGCCCTTTGCAATCATTGCAGGAATAAGCACAGCTCCCATGGCTGCAGCATCAGCAGGACCTGAGCCAGAAATACCACCAAAAAAGACACAGACCGCAATAGCCACAATAGCAAGACCTCCGGGAATGGAGCCGACAATGAGGCTTGCTAGATTAACGAGCCTTTTAGAAATCCCACAGCGCTCTAATATAAAACCTGCCAGTATAAAAAAGGGGATGGCAAGGAGCTGGAACTTTGCAATACCGGCATAGAAATTAGCAGAGTAGACAGGCAGACCTAACTGATATTTCCATATCAGAAACAAGGCTGTTCCACCCAAGGCAACAGCAATGGGTATGCCTAAGAAAAGAAGGACTAAAAAGATTAAAAATAATAGAATACCCGCTTCCATTAATCCTCAAGGTTCCTTGATGTTTTTATTGAGAATGGTGATGATTCGAAATATCAAAACTAAACCACATACAGGGATCCCCATGGTATACCACCACTGGGGTAATTCTAATGCCTCGGAAGTAATTTCAAGCTCAATCTCTGCAAAAATCTGAGATACGCTGAACCCTATGAGTAATGCAAATAAGATGAGGGAAAGGCAGGCAGAGGCTAAAGACAGCAGTTTTTTTAAAGGATAAGAGAGGCGATTCAAAAGAAAGGTTAACCCGAGATGTGCACCCTTTTTAAAGCCGACAGACGTTCCCAGCAGAGTAAGCCAAACCATAAGGTTGACTTCTATTTCTTCTGTAAATGCCAGCGAATATTGAATAAAGTATCTAGTAATTACATTTGCAAAGGCAAGAAGAGCCATTATCCCAAGTATAAAAGCACATAAGACTTCTTCCAGATTTTCTAACAGCCATTTTGTCTTTTCTTTCATAATGTTTTTTCTATTTGAGCTCTTCCTCAGCTAACTTAACGAGATCCTCGCCAATCTTCTTAACCCATTTTTTATAGACAGGTCCTGTCAAGTTTTTAAAGATTTTCATCTCATCTTTTGAAAGGATGGTTACCTTCATTCCATTATTCTTTAAAAAATCGATGGCTTTTTGGTTTTTTTCAAGCCCTTTTCTCGCCTCACTTCTTTGCCAGTCCATGGCTTCTTTGGCTGCCTCTTTGACGATTCTTTGATCTTCTTTCGTAAAATTGTTCCATATATCCTTATTGATACCCAAGACAAGGGGATCGATGGCATAGTGCCATATGGTTATGTAATCATGCATCTGATATAGCTTATAAGGTAAAATAACAGAAACGATTGGGTTTTCCTGACCGTCTACGGTCTTCTGTTGAAAGGCTGTCACAGCCTCTCCCCAGTTCATCGATACAGGATTTGCTCCCAGGGCCCGAAAGGTATTGATAAATATGGGGGAACCCACGACCCTTATCTTTAATCCCTTCAAATCGTCAGGCTTTTTGACCTCTCGCTTTCCATTGGTAAGCTCTCTAAAACCATTTTCTCCCCAACCAAGGTTAACAACGCCTTTTTTTTTCAGGATACCATTAATCCTTTTACCTGTTTTCCCATGTGTGATTTTGTCCAAAGACTTGTAATCCGAAAAGAAAAAGGGAAGAGAGAAGAGATTGAGTTCCTTGATTGTAGTAGACCAGTTTATTGTGGAACCAAGAGCAAAATCTATAACCCCCTGTCTTAAGAGAAAAAACTCATTGGTCTGCTTTCCTGCAAATAGCTGGCCGCTAAAATAACACTTTATATTGATGCGTTCCCCACTCTTTTTTCGAACAAGATCGGTAAACTTAGAAGCTCCCTCTCCCCATGGTCCCTTTGGCCCTACAACAACACTCAGCTTATATTCTGATTTATAAGGAGTCGAGCAGGCTAAGAAAGGGAAAGTCAAAAAAGATGATGCTAACAGAAGAGAGATAAGCCAGAGTCTATTTTTAAGCATTACTGCCCTCCTTGTGAATAATTGAAATTTTAAAAAATATATCAGAAATCATAAGCCTAATTCTATAAAAAAATGTTTGATTTAGAAAAAATAATAAGGTGATACAAAAAACGCTTTTGCATGCAGAGATAAATATGTTAAAATAAACGCCCAAAATAATCTTATAGAGAAGAAATTACAAATAATTGGAGGCATCCCCATGTCAAAGGTTCTCATCTTATACTATTCAAAGACTGGTAATACCGAGGAAATGGTTCAATATATAGAAGAGGGGGTTAAGAAGGAAGGCGTTGATGTCGATATAAAGAAGGTTCAGGATGTGACACCTGATGTCCTGTTGGAGTATGATGGAATTATCATTGGGTCGCCAACCTATTATGGAAGCATGGCAGCAGAGATTAAGCAGCTCTTTGACGAGAGCGTGAGATTTCATGGAGACCTTACAGGTAAGGTTGGTGGAGCCTTTACCTCAGCAGCTAACTTGGCTGGAGGAAATGAGACCACGATTTTGGGTATCTTGAAAGCGATGTTGATCCATGGTATGATTATTCAGGGAGACGCCATGGGAGATCACTACGGTCCTGTAGCGATTGGCAAACCGGATGAGAGAGCGAAAAAAGAGTGTATGAAATTAGGCGGAAATATAGCAAGATTGGTAAAGAGATTAAAATAGCATAAAGGAGGCAACAATAGATCAGCAGAGACGACAATTTTTTCGCGTTGAATATCCCGTAGAAGAGCGTCCAAAATTCCTTTGGAAAAAGAAAGAGTATGAAGTGGTTGATGTCAGTGAAATGGGGATAAGATTTGTTTGTCCTAGAATAAATCCTCTAGAGCTAGAGAAGATTGTTCGGGGAAATGTTATTTTTGAAGACGGGGAATCGTATGAAGTTTCAGGGGATGTTGTTCGTTATCAGAACGAGATGATTGCACTTCGTCTTTACGAGGGCCCCCCTTACAGCAAAATTGTGAGTGAGCAGCGCCGCCTCCATCAGAAATATCCTCGCCTATTTGGGTTAGAAGAGTAAAAATCATTTCAGATGAATTAAGAAATTCTTAAAATCTTAAAAGTTCCTCTTTTTGTAGTTATTTCCTAGTTTGATAGATAACCCGCTTTGAGTCAGCAGTTTATCAAACCCAAACAGGACTTTCTTTTGCAATAAACTCAGAAATTTTCTCTCTGAGCTCTTTTAAGAATGGATAGAAGAATTTCTCGTAAGGCATTCACCATATTAGTGCTATTGGGGGGATTAAAACATATTCAATGTGTTTTTAAACCTTTTCTATTATTTGATCCGCTAAGGCGTAAAATACATGCTGAATAGCATAACCATTAAAGAGATGGAAAAGAGCGAAAAAACAAAGCTGGCCACAACAAATTGGTTTACAATGTTATAATTGCCTCCTGCTCTTTCAGTAACAATAGGAACAGCAGTAATGGGTGGAACAGCGCTTTCAAGGAGGATAATCAAGGCAATGCTATAGCTTGGTCGGAACAATATGAGAATGCTAAAAAACACCAGTGGAAAGAGAAGGTTCTTGATGAATACAAATTTCACAACTTCCCTGATATAAAGGGTGCCTTTCTTTTGAAAATCGATATAAATATTGCCGCCGATTATTATCAATAAGGAAGGTATTGCCATGCCGCCTACGAGCCTAATGCTTGAGATAATAAAACGAGGGATATAATCATGTGCTCCAACATATCGTATAAAGACTGCAACCAGAGATGCAATAAGCACAGGATTAACAATTTTCTTCCAGTTCAAAAAATGATCTTTCTTACCGAAGAAGAAATGATATGTGCTGAAGAAAAAGCCAGGAAAAAACATAGTAAATAAAAAAAGATAGACCAAATATGCTGAATTATCACCAAAAAGTCCTCCTATGATTACCAATGGGAGAAATATTCCATTCTGATAAAAAAGGCTGAGAGTAAATTCAGAGCGGGTGTTTTTTTGTGATACAAAGCCGGCAATGATCGAAAGAGGGAATGAAACCGCCGTGAAAAGAAGCCAACAAATAGGAAGTTGCCACCATCCCGCGGTTTTTTCTGGAGAGAAATTTGTAATGATACTAAAAAAGACAAGGCAAGGTAAAGCAATATCAATGGCTAAAGGCGAAAGGAATTTCAGCACAGTTCCCGGGAAGAGATCTCTTTTAATGATCCAGAATCCTAAAAACCCTATAACTAAAAGTACTGCAACCGATTCGAATGATGTGATAAAGATATCCATGCTGTCCAGGTCCTAAAGCGTATAACAAAGATAATTATATCTTTAAGATTTAATAGTGACCTGCAGGCCCTTTTCACGAAGATATTCCTTGAGCGCCTTGATTCTTACGGTGTGAAAATGAAAGACCGATGCAGCTAACAAGATCTCTGCATGACCTTTGATGACTGCATCATAAAAATGCTCAAGCTTCCCTGCTCCACCTGAAGCGATTACGGGCAGATCAACAGCATCTGCAATGGCACTCGTAAATTCGAGGTCATAGCCAGCCTGCGTTCCATCGCTATCCATGCTTGTTGACAGGATTACACTCGCTCCCCGCTCCTCACACTCCTTGGCCCACTCAACGGCATCTTTTCCCACAGGTTTGGTGCCTCCTGATACGACAACCTCAAATCCGGATGGCATCTCGCTGTTTCTTCTCCCATCTATGGCAATGGTTATCTTCTTTGAATTGAATTTTTTTGTTGCCTCACTTATCAGATCAGGATTCTTAACTGCGGCACTATTCATAGAGATTTTACCTGCACCCGCATCAAGAACAAGTTCAATGTCTTCCAGAGAGGAAATACCGCCTCCCACGGTCAACGAGATATTGATAACGGATGAAACATTCTTCACCCACTCCAATTTTGTTTTTCTATTCTCTAAGGTTGCAGCAATATCGAGCATGGCCAGCTCATCAGCCCCTTCCTTTTCATAAAAGGCAGCATTTTCTACAGGATCACCTGCATCCCTTAGGTCTATAAAGTTAACACCCTTAACAACCCTTCCCTCTTTCATATCGAGGCACGGCATGATTTTTATCAGGCTCATCTTTTGTCTCCTTTCTTTGTTTAAGACTGAAATGTGATACTAACAAAAAAGATCGAAGAAATTCAAGTATTATTCTCCATGCTTTGTTGCTGCGAAAGCAGAGGCAAAAAATCTTATTGACAGCTCGATATCAGCTCATTTATAAAAAGAAAAAGAGATAGATTGGAGTTTCATGTGAAAGGATTAATTATCCCCCTTTTGATTTTTATTTTTGGTATGGGTCTCTTGGTGTCGTGTGCCAAGCGCCCTGTTCTTTATCCGAATGAGCGAATTTACGAGCTTGGACGGGAAGTTGCAGAGCAGGATATTGATGACTGTATAAGACTTGCAGAACAGCAAGGGCTAAAGTCCAGAACTGCTGAGAAGGTAGCAAAAAAGACAGCAAAGGGTGCAACAAGCGGTGCTGTGGTCGGCACAGCCGTAGGCGCAGTCACCGGTCGTATAGGGAAAGGTGCAGCAGTTGGTGCGGCTGGCGGAGGCTCTGCAGGGTTCATGAGCGGGATTTTCGATGCACGAGAACCAGATCCGTTGCATAGGAAATTTGTCGAAAAGTGCCTCAGAGATAAGGGCTACAAAATCATCGGATGGAAATAATATAGAAAATCTCAGTTTATCTTTTAAGCTCTTCTCAATGTTTGGTTTCTGACTATTTCCTTCCAACGGGTATGATATATAAAGGATGCTCTTCGTCGGGCATATTTACAACCCTCTTTACTTGACCATCCCAGAAAGCTCCGATAGTAACTGTTCCAAGATTGAGGGAAACTGCCTGCAAAAAGATATTTTGAGCTGCGTGGCCGGCTTCCATATGCACGTATCTTATCCCTCTCTTTCTATACTTTACCGTTGTTCGTTCATAAACAGCAGATATGACAATATCTAAAGCAGCATCTCTAACCGCTCTTTGGGCAAAAGCAGCCATACTTAGCCCTTTCCTTTTATCCCCTTCTCTGACTCTTATTAATGCATGCCTGTGATTTTTATATTTATAAATTCCAGCATTAAGACTATCTACATTTCCAGCGATGAGGTAAACCTCAAGGGGATAGAGCGCCCCTGCTGAAGGGGCTGTTCGAAAGCCTTCTGGATTTGTAATCCCCTGAGCGGCCCAGAGAAGCTGTGAAGTTTCTGCAAGAGTCACCGGCTCATTTTTATAGCTTCTTACTGATCTTCTCTTGAGAAGAGCCTTTTCAACAGAGGTCTTACTATCATACTTTGGTTCAGGAAGTTTTATGATTTTTAAATTTGACGCAGGTTCGGTATTTGTAGCTGAGTGTAGCAGCGAAATTGCTGTCCTTATTCCCAAAATCATCAAAATCAAGATTAGTATTATTATGATTGCCTTTTTCATAATATCCTCCTACAAAGAAAAAATTCACCTTTATGAAAGCTATTTTAGAGGATAATTAGTTATTTATCACTATTTTTTATTTTCGGGCTGCTTTCTTGCTATCTTGTCGAATCACTGAGGAATCTAAAAGGGAAAAATTTGAAATTGCAAAAAATACTTTTATTCTCTATAATCATACAAGATTTTGTAATATCTAAACTTATCAGAATGTAAACGAGTTAAGGATTGATCGGGATGCCAAAAGTTAATTAAATGAATTAATACTTAATCAATATCTATGAAACTTTCAATAAGAAAAGGTTTTAGTTTTGGTTTAACATCTGGAATTATTACTACCCTCGGTCTAATTATAGGACTGCATTCAAGCACTCGTTCAGCACATGTCATCATTGGTGGCATTCTTGTAATAGCAATCGCAGATGCTCTCTCAGATGCGTTAGGAATTCATGTATCTGAAGAATCTGAGAATAAACACACAACAAAAGAAATCTGGGAATCAACACTTACGACATTATTATCTAAATTTATTTTTTCAATAACATTTATTATTCCAATTCTCCTGTTTCCACTTTCTACCGCAATATATATCAGTATAATATGGGGTTTATCCTTATTAGCAATTTTTAGTTTTTATATCGCTAAAAGAGAGAATATAGAACCTTACAAAGTGGTCATAGAGCATTTGGTTATTGCAATAATAGTCATGGTTGTAACTCATTATGTTGGGGATTGGGTAGCAACTTTTGGATAGGCTCTCTCGTAATTCTCGTTCGCTATATTTTGGTAGCGCTATCACATTCCTTTAGTCTTGAACCTTGCCTTCTTTGTTTCTACTCATTCTTATTTTTTCTCGCTTACTCGTCAATCCCTGAAGAATCTAAAAGGGCAACCCCTGCTTGATTTCCTTTAGGACCAAAATGACTTTTATAGGGCTGTCGCATGCCTCAGAGGTACTGGAGGAAAGAGTTTATATAGCGGTTGTTGATGGAAAAAATAGATTGGATTTATTCCTTGGGAAACCCTGAAACCGTAGAAGTGGCGAGAGAATCAGAAACTTAAGATGACTTCCCATGCAAATCGCGATGCACCTTTTCATATTGGAGTTCTTCTTTTTTGTGAGGGGGTTTTTTCTCATCAGGATATCCCACACCAATCATCGATAGCACTTTAAAATTTTTTGGTATATTTAAAACTTCTAATATATATTCCTCTGCAGTTTTACTCCCGCTGTGCATTCTCTCTCTAATCTGAATCCAGCAGCTTCCAAGCCCCAGAGATTCTGCTGCCAGATGGATAAATATCGAAGCAATAGAGCAATCCTCAATCCATACATCGCATTTATCCGGGTCAGCTAAGATCACAACTCCGAGTGGTGCGTTCTTTAAAAATGACGATCCGTGTTCCTTGGCTCTGGAAAGTTTTTCCAATAAACTTTTATCCGTAACAAAGATAAACTCCCACGGGTTAAATCCCCTTGATGAAGGGGGACGAAGTGATGCTTCAATCAGCATATCGATTTTTTCAGCTTCTACCTGTTTATCTAAGAATTGTCTTATACTTCTTCTTTTTTGAATAAGAGAAAGAAACATTTTATCTCTCCTTATTAAAAGACTGAATATTTTGAACTGCTCTTCTCAAAAATATAAAGATTTAGCCTTGAATACAATTTTTTATACGGCTTAATCTCCCTCTTTTTTCCCCGCTCACTCTTCAAATACCTGAAAAAGTGATGCAATAATTAGTATTAGTATCCGACAAATGATTTACTGAAGTTCCCATCTTATAGACTTTAAGGGAATTTTAGTATTCTCAAAAGATCTGATGACAACGTCAGCCAGATCTTCGGAATAATCTTTCCTAGAAAATCTGATTGATGCTGTTGCTGTAGTAATTCCCGTATCATATTCTCGTTTAAGGTTAAAAGATATCATTTTCATGCTCACATCTTTCATACTTTTAATCGTGCTACGAATAAATGATGGATCGGCTTCGTTTGTCGTGGTTATCATAAGAGTTCCAAAGGTGTCTTTTGGATAGAGCTTTTCGAGATAAAGAAGGCCTTGCAGAGAACAGATGGACATAAAGGTCGTTACAATAGCTATAGAGTAATATCCAGCACCAGATGCCATTCCTATGCCAGCAACAACCCAGAGGCAAGCTGCTGTTGTGAGTCCTCGAATTGTAATCCCTGCTTTTATTATTGTTCCAGCGCCTAAAAACCCTATACCCGTAACAATTTGAGCTGCGATACGGCCGGGATCACCACTCATCATTTCGCTTCCCTTGAGGTTCGGGCCTGGGCTAGCGACCATTTCTGACATTATCATGAAGACTGCGGCACCCATACTAACAAGCAGATTGGTACGAAGACCTGCTGCTCTTCCGTGAATGTCACGTTCCAGACCTATAAGACCTCCGAGGAAGCCGGCTAAAATAATCCTGCCTAAAAGGAAAACTGGCTCTTCAAAGAAATCATTAAACATCATTTGACCCCCCTAATTTATTTAAAAGTAATAATTAGTAGTTATGGTGCAAATGTAAATTAAGAATTTTATTATTGCAACTCTTAATCGCACCCTATAGAACAACCAAGAACCTTTCAAGGATTTATAATTTTAAAATTATTGATTAGATTAAATAGATAATTATTGGTATGATTTAAAAAAATATTATTTTTATATTTGTACAGGGAGGACAAAATGCCCATAGTAACTTTAGATGGTCCTGTAATAAAAGATCTGGATAAAAAAAGAAGACTGGTAGAATCTGTGACAGAAGCTGCTTATCAGGCTTATGACCTGCCAAAATCAACAATCGTTGTGCTTATAAAAGAAAACATTCCTGAGAATGTTGGTGTTGGTGGTGAGCTCATCTCAGATAGAGCTAAGTAGCATTTCAAAAGATGCCAAACCTTTAAAGAAATAGTCTCGGGGTTCAAGAAAGGGAACAAAGAAGATATCCCATGATTTTTCTTTATGATATTTGACTTCGCTTCTCGGAGAATAAACAAAATTGAGCTTAGCCAAATAGTTTCTTCTTAAATCTTTTTTTATAAACCAAAATCCTTTTTTAGATCATCCAGCAATTGATAAATAGATTTAAAACCCTGGTCTTCATCTGCCATTAATTTTGAATAGAGTTCCTTAATCCCTATTTTTTTTGCTTCTGCCAATACATCATAATCTTCACTGACCATCCTGAATTTTTCGTAATCAAGTCCAAGTTTTTTAGAGATTTCTTTAGCTAATTGTACGCCTAATGGCTGTGGACTTTGATTTTCAAACTTAGGGAGCCATCCTGCAATGATAAAATTATCATAAGACCTAGTTGAAATTTTTAGAGCCCAAATATAAGTATCTGCAAATTCAACGTCTCTTTCTCCTAAAATTCTTTCCAAGTCTCTATAGACACCAGCATCTCCAACAACGAGGATTTTTGGCATAATGACCACCTCCAAACATAATTTGAAAATGACTGTTTTTAGATTAAATTTGATTTGTTTAATTGTCAAGAAGGAATTGAGATAAGAAACAATTAAAAATCACCCTTCTTCAAATCTAATTGTATTTTGGAAAAAATCTTGACAGGTTTAAAAGATGGTGGTTAATTATGCCGTTTTTTTAATTTGTTAAAATCAAATTTTGATATTATATTTGAAAAATTGAGAAACTTATAAATACTTCAGATGTATAAAGAAGAGATTTAAATGAAAAAAACTCAATTAGTAATGATATGGATTCTTCCTCTTATTCTGATAGGTGGGCTATTCAATCCGTTACTTGGATATTTGGTTGTGGTGATGGTGGCTTTCTTTTTAACACTGTCATTTTTTAAAGGACGATACTGGTGTTGGAATCTCTGCCCAAGAGGTTCTTTTTTGGATATTGTGTTATCAAAATTTAGTCTGCAAAGGACCCTACCAAAATTTTTTACAAAAGAATGGTTTCGTTGGGCGGTACTTATTTTCTTTGCCATTTTTTTAACATTTCGTATTATTCGAACAGATGGAAATATCATTGCCATAGGCTCTGTCTTTGTTGGTATATGTATACTAACGACCATCATAGCAATTATTTTAGGCACGACAACAAAACATAGAGGCTGGTGTATGATATGTCCGATGGGAAATCTTCAAGAAAAGATAGGTAAGATAGGCCGGAAAAGTGTAAATAAACAGAACAATTAATTCCGCTCAGTCACCATTCTTCATACATTAAAAGATTAAATTACACATTTATTGGCTTATATACTGTGAACGTTTTTTCTATAAGCTTTCTTCCTTCATGCCATAGCCCTATGGTCCATTTTCCTGGTACAATTTCCCAATCGAATTCAAAACGCCAGCCCGTGTATGTGATATCACCTATATTCGTTGTTGTTCTCCATTGATCGATAGATGTTATCTGTTGAGTTTCAGGATTTTTTGTTTCTGGATGGATAATTTTTACTGTTAAAATCACTTTTTTGCCGCTTGGCTGTCCTTTTACTTTATAACGAAGGCCAAACAAATTTCCGATTATTCCATTTATGGTGGTAGTTTTTTTAATGAGCTCAATTTCTTGAAGTATATTTATATAGCCAAGAGAAGTATCTTCGGCTCCCCCTTTTCCCGCCACTATACTTCTATATTCTCCATACTCAACGATATCTATCCCATAGACCTCAACCTCTTCGGCGCAGGCAGCTATTGGGAAAGACAAGAGACAAACCAATAAAGATATTCCTATTATTCTCATATTTTTATCATTTTAAAAATAAAAAACGATGGCTATGATTCCTAATACAATGATAACGATTCCAACAGCTATTTTAGTCGGTCTGTTTAATTTTTTAACATTACAGCATGCCAATAAGAATCACCACCTTTTCCTTTGAGTTACGAATAACTTGCCCAAATTTTTCTTCATCTGCGTCGGATTTAAGGATATATTCGTGGATGCTAATGACTTTGGACATCTGATAGCCCCCAATTTTTGGATTTGATTGTATCTTTAAAATCAGGCTTTAGTCAATAAGTATAATGAGTTACTTGCTCCCCTTGGCAGGTATCTTCCATAGACGCTCGGCATTTCCATGAGCTATAGCATGGGCAACTTTATCTGGCAAATCAGATATAGCTTTGCCCCAGTATTCCATTTTCTCAATATAATAGTCATTCCAGTGTTCTGCCCACACATTATCAATTGCGAATATAAACCTGTCAGAATACTGAATCATAAGCTCCTTCCACTCTGGTGTGAAGGCATGATCTTCAAACATGTTTACCCATGGTTGGTTGGAGATGTCGACAGTTACAGGATCTGCATGAGAAGTTAAAAAGTATATATTTTTATGTTTTTCTATCAGATTTCTTGCCTCGTTAGGCTCGAGTTGGCCCATGTGTATCAAAGCAAATGGATGCTCGGGATGTTTATCGAGCATCTCTTCTAGAGCTTTCATGAAGGATTGTCTTGTTCTAAATTGAATAGCCGCAAACTCAATATGCACAATAAAAGGCCATCCATTTTCGATTGCAACATTTAATGCAGCTTGGACTCGCTCATCATCAGGATAAACAATAACTTCTCCAGCTATATCTCCTTTTTGCGCATGATACATCAGCACTTCAGCAATTGCGTTATACTTCTTGCTTTCACTGCGCTTTTTAAGTTTATTGTAATAATTCTGTTCGTTCCTCTTATATGCACCGCCTTTTGTTCGTATTGCAGCTATAATGCGGCCTGGATAAGCTTCAGCTAATTGTGTGATTTCACGTCCCTTCAGCTTTCCCCTGGCAGCAAGAATTGTTCGATAGACACCTGTCTTGTCCATGCGCTGGATTATGATTTCCAGATTCTCTAATTTATGATCAACCTGGCTATGTGCGTCGATGAAGTAGAGTTCGGATGCGGAAAAAGTATTGTTTGCTAGCGTCAAAACAAATATGCCGATAAGAAATAATAAACAGACAAGGGATCGTGTAGTCTTCATGAGCCAGATCCTCCTATGTTGAAAGGCGCGAGGTAATTAAATTATATAACCAAGCAAAAATCAACCCCCCAATAAGCCCATCCAAAGATGCCCAAACAAGCCCTATAATGCTTCCTACTGGGCTAATACGGTAGCCAATATATAAACGACCAATCAGGGTTGTCTCACCTGTCGCACCACTAAATGCCATAATCCACCATGTAAGAGAAAAAAGACCAAGTCCCCATATTATTCCGCAGGCAAGACCAAAAGCCTTAATATTTAGCTTCATCCCGAACACCTCCTTTTCTAAAGGATATAAAGAGACTTAATGATGAGTGCTTTGTTATGCAATACTAAAATTCTGGGATATACAAGACACGTCTGATGGCAATAGGGAGTTTTTTGGGTTTTTTGCTCCTATCAGACCAGAAAAAAGAAACAGGAGTACGAGTTTCGTCTACCACAAACCTCACAACGCCAGCACCCATACCACTCTCTCCCTGTTGACGAGTGTCTTGCGCATGGCCCAAATCCACAGGTACCTTGGAAAGCGACTTAGGTACGACACGGCTGAGGATAAGATGAACGAGGCCGGAGCAATCAAGAGCGTATAAACCTTCTTCTTCATCCATGATGGTTTTATGGCTGTATCGAGTCGATTTAAGAGAATTTGACGTGCTTCTGCTATCACAAGGGATGAAGCAGATCGAAACCCCTGCTCCTTAACATTGCCTGCTAAGGAATGTTGGTAAGGGTATAATAGTATCTGCAAAAGAATAGCTAAGAAGACGGTCCTTCGCTTCATATCCTTTCCAACGAGAACAACATAAAGTTAGAGAATTTATTCAGCTTTTGGTTTTAAGAGCTGCAGGAGACCGAGGTTTAGAGCCAAAAGTAAAAGAGTGTCAGTAAATCTGAGAAGGGCATTTGGTAGCAAGAATCCCAGTATGAGGACACCTGTTAATCTTGACATGACTGCCAGACCAAGACTAATGACAGCAATAATGAGAACCACATGCATTATACATTTACTGTCCTTCATATTTATCCCTCCTTTCTATTTATGATTTCTTTTACTTAAAATCAAAGACATTAAGATATCAAAATAGCAGGAACCCGAACAAAAAACATCTGGATTATCAAGGTGAATAGAATCATCGCTTGAGGCCAAATTAATTATTTTCTATCAAAAAACAGTGGGTTAGTCAATAAAACTTTACGGTTTTTATTCTTTAGTTTCAAGAGTTCTGTTAAATTTTCCCGAATTTGATCGGAGAGATAATTTGGAAAGAAAGGTAAAATAAGATATTTTCTTGACTTTCTTAAGCATTAAGTTTAAAATTTATAGATTAATTAAAACAGAGAATGAGAAGCGGTTCAACGATTTTTTTCAAAGAAAGGGGGTGAAAAGTTAATTTAGAATCAGCTTTTCTTTTAAAAATAAAGAACTTAAGGAGCAGGTATTATTAAATAACCTGATCCAAAAAAATAACGTATTAGA
>DATKYB010000068.1 GCA_035528715.1 Nitrospinota bacterium
TAAAAAAGGAGAAGAGCTAAGGGTTGGGATAAGAAGTATTTTAAAAAAGGACGATTTCTTGGATACGATGAGAGGTCTTACAAACTTGGCTGATGTAAGTCTTATAAAGGCCTTAGAGATAGCTGAGGTGAGGATGATAGAGAGATATGGAAAACCAACAGAGCAAACATCTCAAAACAAGCTTAGAGATTCTAGCTTTGCAATCATAGGTTTAGGAAAGCTCGGAGGGAAGGAATTCGACTTTGGGTCTGATCTGGATATAGTATTTATTTATTCTCAGGATGGATCTACTACGGGTATACCTTCTGGCAATGGAGAAATGATAAACAGAATAAGCAACAGAGTTTTTTATGCGAAGCTCTATGAAGAAATTTATCAAATGATTAGTGGAATAACCCGATCCGGGTTCTTATATAAAATAGATGCAAGATTGAGACCTGATGGTAAGAAAGGTGTTATGACCATCAACCTTGATACGCTAAAGAAATATTTACTAAAAAGGGCAGAGGTGTGGGAAAAACAGGCCTTTGTAAAGGCAAGATTTATTGCAGGTAGTAAGATTCTAGGTGATAAAGCGATAAAGATTATTCACAAAAGCATTTATCAAGAGAAATTTGATCCTACTATAGCTTCGGAAATTAATAATATGAGAAAAAGGATAGAAAAAGAGAGAGGAAAGGAAAAAGAGGGGTTAAAAGATATAAAGTTGGGATATGGTGGTCTTTTGGATATAGAATTCATTGTTCAATATTTACAGTTAAAATATGGAAGTAGGTTTAAAAGCTTAAGGGATACGAATACCTTAGCTATATTGGAAAGATTAAGAAACAAAGATTTAATATCTAAACGTGACTGTAACAAGCTAATCAAAGCATACAGATTTTTTAGAGAGACTGTTTCCGGCCTCAGAATTGAACATGAACGTCCCTCCAGTTCTTTGCCAGATGTCGGCCACAAACTTGATATTTTAGCAAGTAGATTAGGTTATAAAAGTGATGAAAAAAAAGGGTCAGGGAAAAAACTTATGGATGAATACGACCTTCATACAACAGTTGTACGAAATATATACAAAAGCATATTTAATAATAAAATTGCCAAATCTTGTTGAAGATCATTTTTTATGATAAAATTAAAGATTAAAAATTTTAATTTCTTTTGATAAAATGCGTAATATAAAGACAAAGAAATATATAATCATTTCAATTATTCTTCATATCTTTTTTATTCTTGCTATAGGAAAGGTAGCGATTAAAGAAAAAAGTCTGTTAGATCCACTGAAGATAAAGATTCTTGAAGAATTTTCAAAAACAAAAGGGATTATAGAAGACCTTCCTAAGCCACCAATGATTGAGGAACCTAAAGAGGCAAAAATTCTCTCTCAATATTCCAGCAAAGCCCATCAAGACTTATCCGATAAAAAATCAGATATTCCGGGTGTAAAAAAACCCTCCGGACTTACAAGAAAAAAAGCTTCTGAGATAGCAAGTAAGAAGAGCCAAAAATCAGAAATAAAGGCCTTGATGAAAGATGAAAAAATCTCTCAAAAAAGTAAACCAAAAAAAATCTTAGCCGAGTTAGAAAAAGGAAAAGGATTAGAGTCAATCAAATCCCACGAAAAAATAGTAAAGAAGGAAGAGGCTGAAACAGAAGCTTTATTAAAGAAAAAAGAAAAACATCTTCCTGATACTCTTTCTCCGCAAAGAGAAGATACAAGATCCTTAAAAGGACTACCTCTTTTGAGTTCAGAGGATTTAAAGAAGTATGTAAAACCAGGTAATAAAGGAGATGGTTCTGATGGAGTTACCGTATCTTTAGAAACTAAGGAGTACAAATATATATCTTACTTTATCCATATAAAAAATAAGATAGAACTTTTATGGGATTATCCTATGGAGGCTGCTAGAGAGGGGATTTATGGATCACTATTTTTAAAATTTACAATTCTTAGTAATGGAAAGCTGGAAAAAGTAGTTTTGATAAGATCTTCTGGTTCAACGATATTAGATGATGAGGCTATTCGTGCCATCAGTACCGCCTCCCCTTATAACCCATTTCCAAAGAGGTTAACAGAGAATAGGATAACGATTACAGCTTCCTTTCACTATTTACCACGTATATTATACGTAAGATAATTTATAGGAGTTACTTTTAACAAAAGGTAAGATGAAGAAGTTTAAACTGATTGAGACCACTGCTGATATAGGTGTTGTTGCAACAGGGGATTCATTACGAGAGGCTTTTACAAATACAGCTTCTGGCTTATTCTCCATAATGACAGAAACAGATAAAGTCGAAAAGAAAGATGCTCTTCCATTTAGTGCAGAGGGAGATAATCTTGAGAACCTATTGATTAATTGGTTAAATGAGCTTATTTACCTCCAAGAGATAAACGATTTTTTCGGTAAAGAGGTTGTTATAAAAGAGTTCGTTGAAAAAAGTCTTAAAGGAGAGATATGGGGAGAGAAGATAGATAGAAATAGACATATACTCGGAACAGAGGTTAAAGCAGCTACCTATCATAATCTTGAGATAAGAGATAAAAATGGAAACTGGATGATTAAGGTAATCTTTGATATTTAATTTTTTCTGAATTGTACAGATTGTTTTAGATTTATAAGATCGATTGGTTTTTATGTCTAATAACTAAGTTTTTGTTTATATTTTAATTAAAGGAGGGAGTTTAGAGTTTGGAAAATAGACTTAGAAGATTAGATGAATACCGATGGGAACTTCCCATATCATTTAAGGAAGGAATGAGAATACCGGGGATAATCTATGCTGATGATATTCTTATGAAGGATATCATGAAAGATGAATCAATCGTACAAGTTGCAAATGGCGCCTTTCTTCCAGGAGCTATAAAGGCTTCCCTCGCCATGCCCGATATTCACTACGGATATGGTCTTCCCATTGGGGGAGTTGTGGCCACTGATATTAAAGCCGGTGGTGTCATATCCCCTGGGGGAGTAGGGTTTGATATCAATTGAGGGGTTAGGGTCTTGAGGAGTTTCCTCAAGGTAAAGGATATTAAAGATAGACTCAAATCTCTGGTTGAGGCTTTGTTTGCTGCTATACCTGCAGGTGTTGGTAGAAAAGGAAGAATAGTTCTTTCATCAAAAGACCAAAGAGATGTGGTTGTTAAAGGGGCGGGGTGGGCTGTAGAGAAGGGCTATGGATATGAAGAAGAGTTGAAATATACAGAGGATGAAGGCTGTATTGAAGAAGCTGATCCTCATAAAATCAGCCACAAGGCTTATCAAAGGGGTATCAAGCAATTAGGGACGTTAGGTTCGGGGAACCATTTTTTAGAAATCCAGTTTGTAGAAGAGATTTATGATGAGATGGCAGCAAAAACTTTAGGGCTCGAAAAGGACATGATTACAGTGATGATTCATTCAGGCTCCAGGGGTTTTGGCCACCAGATTTGCACCGATTACCTTGCTATATTAGAAAAGGCGGTCAGAAAATATGGTATCCATATTCCTGATAAACAACTGGCATGTGCCCCTTTTGAATCTTCTGAAGCTCAGAGCTATCTGGCAGCTATGAGAGGAGCTGCAAACTATGCCTGGGCAAATAGACAGTGTCTGATGTACTGGACTAGAGAGGTATTTCAAAAAGTCTTAAGGATAGGTCCAAGGGATTTAGGGATGAGTCTTATTTATGATGTAGCCCATAACATCGTAAAGGTAGAGGAACACCAAATACAGGGAAAAACCTTCAAACTGGCCGTTCACAGAAAAGGAGCTACGAGGGCCTTTGCACCAAATCGTCCTGAAATTCCAGAAGAGTATCAATCAATAGGTCAGCCCGTATTGATTCCAGGAGATATGGGACGTTACTCTTATATTCTTGTGGGAACAGAAAAGGCTATGGACGATACCTTTGGTAGTACCTGTCATGGTGCAGGAAGGGTTCTCAGTAGACATGCAGCAATGAGGCTTACAAAAGGAAGAGCTATTAATAGAGAATTAGAAGATAGAGGGATTTTTGTAAAATCTGCAGGAGCAGCAACACTGCGAGAAGAAGTTTCCGAGGCCTATAAAGACATAAGAAATGTTATCCATGTTGTACACAATTCGGGGATTTCTAAAAAAGTTGTCAAATTACATCCCTTGGGAAATATCAAGGGATAATAGGAGGATCTGGGAGATGGTATCAAATAATAAGACAAAAGAACAAATAGCAATTATAGGTGCTGGAAGCTGGGGGACTGCTCTAGCAAATTTGTTAGGTTCAAAAGATTACCCTATCAAACTCTGGGTTTATGAAAAAGATTTATTTCATTATATGAAGAAATATCGGGAAAATAATTATTATCTTCCTAGAGTTAGAATATCTGTAAATATTGTCCCTGTTCATTCTCTTGAAGAGGCTGTTGATAAGTCAGACATTATTATTTCAGCTACGCCGTCTCATACGGTTAGAGATGTTATGAGTAAGACAGCTCCATATGTACCTAAAAGCGCTATTATCATTAGTGTTTCAAAAGGTATTGAAGAGGCGACATTGATGACAATGTCTGAAGTAATCAGAGATGTTCTTCCAAAGGAACTCAATGATAATGTGCTTGTTCTTTCGGGTCCTAGTTTTGCAAAAGAGGTGAGTCTTAGAAAACTAACAGCAGTAGTTATTGCTTCAGAAAATATAGAAATGGCAAGAGATCTACAACATATTTTTAATACGCCTTTTTTCCGGGTTTATACCAACAATGATATTAAAGGTGTGGAACTCGGTGGGGCATATAAAAATGTTATTGCTATTGCCACAGGGGTTTGCGACGGTTTGGAGCTAGGTTTTAATGCAAGGGCTGCACTAATAACAAGAGGGTTGGCAGAAATTTCCAGATTGGGACTTGCTATGGGTGCAAATCCTATCACTTTTTCAGGTCTAGCAGGAATGGGAGATTTAGTCCTTACCTGTACGGGAAAACTTAGTCGTAATAGAGATATTGGCCTCAAACTGGGAAAAGGGATGAAACTAGAAGAAATTTTAAAAGAGATGAAGATGGTAGCAGAAGGAATTAATACCACCAAATCAATAGTAAGGCTTGGAGAAAAATACAATATAGAATTGCCTATAGCTGAAAAGGTATATGATATTTTGTTTAAAGATAAAGGAATTAAAGATGCAGTATCAGAGCTTATGGGAAGGGATCTCAAGGGAGAAACAGAGATTTAGTGAGGAGATAGGATGGATCGAGAGAGTTTGAAGAGATTATTAGAAAGGGTTTCAAGGGGCGAACTAAAGCCAGATGAAGCCTTGGATTCTTTGAAGCATTTACCTTTTGAAGATATCGGTTTTGCACATATAGACCACCACAGGGAGTTGCGGCAGGGTGTGCCTGAGGTTATTTATTGCGAGGGGAAAACACCAGAGCAGGTTGTTGAGATAATGGAAAGAATGTTGTCAAAAGGAGCTGATATTCTTGCTACCCGCGTTCACTCTGATATATATCAGAAAGTGAAGTTACTCGATAATAGGGCATATTACAATGAACCTGCAAGAACAATCGTTATAAATAATAGGCCTAAGGTCCGAACCAAAGGAAAGGTATTGATTATTACAGGTGGTACTGCTGATATCTCCGTAGCTGAGGAGGCATGGGTAACCGCTGATATCTTAGGAAGCACGGTTGGTAAACTTTATGATGTAGGTGTTGCAGGGATTCATAGGCTTTTTGATAACAGAGAGAGGCTTTTTAGTGCAAGAGTTATTGTCGTTGTTGCTGGAATGGATGGTGCCTTGGCAAGCGTGATAGGAGGATTAGTTGATAAGCCTGTAATAGCTGTTCCAACGAGTGTAGGTTATGGTGCCAGTTTTGGAGGAATTTCAGCCTTACTGACCATGCTCAACAGTTGTGCTCCAGGGGTTGCAACGGTGAATATCGATAATGGGTTTGGTGCAGGTTATCTAGCTCATATCATAAATGAACTTGGGGAGAAGGTTTAGATTTTTTATAATAAGAGGTCACAATGAAAATTGCCTATTTTGATTGTTTTTGTGGAATTAGCGGTGATATGGTATTGGGAGCATTACTAGATATAGGTGTGAAACTGGACTATATTAAAGGGGAACTTAAAAAATTAAATTTGAACAATTATGAAATTAAGGCATATAAAACAAGAAAGAGTAACATTACAGGGACAAAGGTAGATGTTCTTTTAAACCAGGATGATAAGGTTCATAGAAACCTGAAGGATATTGAGGAAATAATAAACAGTAGTTCTTTGGGGGATAAGATTAAGGATAAAGGCCTTCAGATTTTTCGGAGAATGGCAGAAGCAGAAGCTAAAATTCATAATATTAATGTTGATAAGGTACATTTTCACGAAATTGGGGCCATTGATTCTATTGTAGATGTTATAGGTTCTCTTGTAGGAATTCATTCATTAGATCTGGACAAAATATGCTCTTCCCCGTTAAACGTTGGTAGAGGGATGGTTACCACTGAACATGGAGAACTTCCTGTTCCAGCTCCAGCAACCCTTGAGTTGTTGAAAGGAATACCCATATATACTGCATCAATAGAACATGAACTCACCACACCTACAGGAGCAGCTATAATAAGTAGTTTAGCTCAGGATTTTGGAGATCTTTCATCTATTGAGGTTGAAAAGATCGGCTATGGAGCTGGTTTTGCAGATTTTGACCATACACCTAATTTATTAAGATTAATAGTGGGAAAAAGCTTTTTGAAATGGGCGGAGGACAATATAGATGTATTAGAGGCGAACATAGATGATATGAATCCAGAATTTTACGACTATATCTTAGAAAGATTCTTTGAGCAAGGTGCATTGGATGTCTTTCTTACTCCGATTATTATGAAAAAAAACCGTCCCGGAATAAAAATAACCGTTTTATTAGAAGAAAAAGACCTTTCTGATATTCAAAAAGTCTTTTTTTATGAGACATCGACCTTTGGCTTAAGGTCTTTTAAAGTTAAAAGAAATAAATTGATAAGGGACATTATTAAGATCCAAACAGAATTTGGAGAGATAAGGATTAAGGTCGGCAAAGAAGATAATAATGTTATTAATATTTCTCCAGAATATGAAGACTGCAAAAAAATAGCAAGAGATAAAGAAGTTCCTCTTAAGGATGTATTTCAAAAAGCTATTAATTTGGCAAGAAAAAGACTTAAATTAGACTAATATTGTTCGCATAAAAGACTTATATTTTTTTACTTATCTTATTTTCTCCTCTCATATTTCAAAATCTGATAATTGATTAATAATATAAGAATTAGATAAAAGGATTGTAAAGAGAGTCACCCTTTTATATAGGCATAACCTATTACAATTCAATAGGTTATTTTATGTCTTGCAAGAAAATAATTTCATAAAATATAAAATTGATGAATTGGGGAACATTTTTTAGGTTTTACTGTCTATATATATGATAAATTAACCGAAAGTCTTATAAATTAGAGACTTTTTATTTTTGGAACAGGAATTAAGTTTGTTCTAAATATTTTTTTGAAAAGGTAGTTTTTTACAATAAAAAGTTGACAAAAAATTATTACGAGTTATATTAAAAATAGATCTTTTTAAGTCAAAAAATTGATCGGATATTAACTTAAAATTTTAACCTTATCCTGAAAGGATAATTTAATAGGTGAGGGAAAAATGAAAATCAATAAATACAAAATTGAAACGATTCTTAGAGAGAAGATAGAGCATGGCTCATTGAGCGATCAAGAACTTGCAAATATCTTAAAAGTTCATCCGTCTACTGTATCAAGATGGAGAAACAGATTTAATATTCCTCCAGCAGATAAGTTTGAGAAGAGATTTAGAAAAAAATATGGCAGAGATTCAATCGAGATATTTAAGAAGATGATAGAAGAAGAGTCTTCTCTTCAGGGAATAGCTAATCATTTTGGCTTTACAAGGGAATATGCAAGGCAGGTTTTTAATAAGCTCTATCAAAATTCAGATAAGATTGTAAGGCCAAGAAAAAGAGGAAGATATAAAAAGCAGGTTAAAGCTAAGAGCCATTAGTTTTTTCCGTATAAAAAAGGAAATTAAAAAATGAGAAACATCGTATTTAATCCTATTTCAATGTATTTAAAGGATATCTCGAAATTAGGATTATTAGACAGGGAAGAAGAGATAGAATTGGCAAGGAGGATTAGAAAGGGTGATAAAGAGGCCGAGAGGAGATTAGTGGAGGGAAGTCTCCGTTTTGTTGTCAGTATCGCGAATAGATACAGGGGGCAGGCCGTTCCTTTAAGCGATTTAATTAATGAGGGGAATATTGGATTAATAAGGGCAGCAAAGAAATTTGATCCTACAAAGGGGATCAAGTTTATCACCTATGCTGTTTGGTGGATTCGCACTTCAATCAGGCATGCCCTTGCAAAACAGCAAGGGG
>DATKYB010000069.1 GCA_035528715.1 Nitrospinota bacterium
TGGATATTCCTCACCAAAAATCTTTACTATTGATTGTCGCTCTACGATGCGACGCCCCAGAGTATTTGGGGCCTGCCAGCCGGTTATAAGAATCGTGTTTCTTGAATCCATGATCCGGTTTCTTAGATGGTGTAGAATGCGGCCGCTTTCCATCATTCCGCTGGCACTCATGATAATCGCGGGTCCCTTCAGTGTGTTGAGTTCTTTTGACTCCTCCACTGTTTGCGTGTAATGCATGGTGGTGAAGCCAAACGGGTTATGATTTTTATCGTTTAACAGAAATTCGCGCATTTCCTTATCATAGGTTTCAGGATGAAGACGGAAAATATCGGTCACACTGGTTGCTAATGGGCTATCGACATAGATCGGAAAGGGAGGAATTTCCTTATTGTTATAGAGCTTATGCAGGGCATAGACAAGCTGTTGTGTCCGACCCACGGCAAAAGAAGGGATAAGTAATGTCCCGCCTCGTTTAAACGTTTCCCTGATAATCCGTTTCAGCTCTTTTTCAGTTTCAGGATATGGCGGCAGCAAGCGGTTACCATAAGTCGATTCCATAATCAGGATATCTGTTCCTTCAGTTATGGGTTGGGGGTCACGAATGATAGGAATATCGGGCCGTCCGATATCGCCGCTGAAAACCACGCGTGTATTTTGCCCTGAATGTTTATCTTCTATATCCAAAATAACATGGGTGCTGCCAAGCATATGTCCGGCATCGACAAAGGTAAGGGCTACACCTGGCAGAATCTGGCGTCTGCGATTGTAGTTTATGCTAACAAAGCATTCCATGGCTTTTACCACATCCTCCTTCATATAGAGGGGCTCAAAGGGATTTTTCCCCTGTTTAATACGCCTGCGGTTAACAAACTCAACGTCGCGCTCTTGGATGTGCGCACTGTCCATGAGCATTGCCGCACATAAATCTCGTGTGCCTGCAGTACAGATAATATCACCCTGAAATCCTTTCTTTGTCAAACAGGGTATGTTCCCTGAGTGGTCAATATGCGCATGGGAAAGGACAATAACATCCGGCATTTCACCATCACAAAAACATTGACGATTGAGTTCAAAGGCTTCTTTTCTTTTGCCCTGAAACATTCCGCAATCAAGGAGTATTCGATATCCGTTTGCTTCAATAAGATGCCTTGAACCGGTTACTGTCTTGGCTGCACCTTCAAATTTTATCTTCATTCCGCTTATGCCCTCTTTCCCCATTGCTATAAGAATGCATACTTAAACAAAAAATAACCAGAATTTGAAAACTGATTTTTTTCTTCCAATAAATGCAAAATATTGTTCATGAAGAGGGAAAAAAGTCAAGATGATTCTTCAGTTTATGTCAGGTTTCCTTTTAAGGAGAATATTTTTTAGATGTTGACCAAATTCTTAAAATATATTATATTTCTCAACATTCAAATCATGTCTTAAAAAGAGAGGGTCTTGTAAGTGGTTGAAGAAAGGGAATTTATAGACTGTTTAACCTGTAAATACTGCGAACCATATTTCAGCACTAAAGAAACCGATGTTCATGAGATGTATGGATGTTGCAGATGTACTCTCCATGGTATCATCAACAAGACAGATGCTGTCTATTGCAGTGACTATGAGAAAAGGATATAAAAGATTGAGGAAATCTTTTAGCCTTACTTCTGCTTACATTTAAGAATTTATCAAATATTCAAACAATCATATTGAAATTCTATGAACAGAAAGGATTATGTCCTCTTAGCTCTTGAATGGTTTGTCAATCCTGACCATCTCCCCATTTTTGCGGCCAAAGAAAAGGGCTTTTTCGAAGAGCAGGGAATCGATATCTCTACTGTTGTTCCGACAACGGCTGAAGAATCTCTAAAACTCGTTGGTCTGGATAAGGCCGATTTTGGAGTCGGAGAGCAATCAAACCTCATCCTGAACAGATCCAAAGGGCTTCCTTTAATATCTGTTGGCCCACTCCTTGAACATACGGTTGTGGTTTTCATGTACCTAGAGAACAGCGGAATATCCAAGGTTAAAGATTTAAAGGGGAAAAGAATAGGGTGGCCAGGAATCGATATAGATGTCCCTTTTATTGAGGCAGTAACAGAACACGAAGGCTTAAAAAAGGAAGATTATACACTAGTAAGCGTTGGTTTTCATCTTACTGATGCCCTTCTCTCAAAAGAGGTAGATGCAGTATTCGGAGCATTTCAAAACTTTGAAAAGGTAGAAGCAGAGCTTAAAGGAGCAAGTATCGGCCTTTTCCAAATCCCTGAATATGGCGTACCTGATATGTATCAATTAATCTTTTTCACAAATGAAAAAAAGGCAAAAGAGAATCCTGATCTCTGCAAAAGATTCATGAGCGCCATAAAAAAAGGGATGGAAGTGACCATCAAAAACCCAGAAGAAGCCTTAAAAAGCTATTATCGATTAAATCCAGGCCTTGAATCAGAACTAAGCAAAAAGACCTTTGAAGCCACCCTGCCCTTTTTCGCAAGGTCAATGACTCAATCAAAAGAAAGATGGATGAGCGTTCAGGACTTTTTGTATGAGAGAGGCGTGATTGAGAAAAAGACAGCTATTGAAGGCCTCTTTACCAACCAATTTGTTTAAAAATCTCTCTATCTTCCAACAGCCGTCATATAGACGACTGTCTCTTTTTCTCCATCTATATTGAGAAGTCTGTTGACCTCTTCATCAAAGAGGGCTCCAACAGCACATGCTCCCAGACCCAAAGCCTCTGATGCAATGGCAAGGCTCTGTCCTATATGCCCTGCATCGAGATATATATAGCGATAAGCCCTCTGTCTATATTTCCACTTGGATCGTTCAACCACAGCTGTCCATACAAAGACAACACTGGCAAAAGCCAGCATCTCCTGATCCAGGCCCGCCCTTGCAATAGGAGTGCTAAAATCCCCTGATTTTAAAAGCTCCGCTCCATGTCTTAAAACATTATAGTGATAAATCCCCCTTTCTATATCCTCTACATTATTAACGACGAGATAGGTCTCGATGGGATATAAGGCTCCTGCTGACGGAGAAACCCTAAACTCTATCATCTCTGTTCTAAGTGTTATTCCTTGCGTTGCCCATAAAAGCTGGGAAAGATGAATTAAAGGCATCTGATAAATACTAAAATCACGAAAGGACCTTCTTTTTTTTATCAAACCCCAAAGCCCCTCTCCACCCCTTTGCTCTGGCTCTGGCAGAGATATGAATTCACATTCAGGATATTCTTTATATAATTTCGGTTTAGAAGCCCAATCCAGAAAACCCCCTTTCATCCTCTTTCTCTGATATTTGGTCTTCTCCTGATACAGATCACCTATTCTCTCTTCTAAATTTTCTATCATCCCTCTTCTCCTTTAATACAATTTTAAAACAGTTATTATTATAGTGAAATCGATTGAGAAAGATAATATAATTAATTTAAGGACCCTCTTTCTTTAATAAAAATGACAGAAAAAGACATTGTAAAAAGTTTAAAAAGAATGCATCGCTTTGAAGTGACTGCTGCTGAAATTTATAAAAGGCAGATGGAATCATCTTCCTGCCAAGCGATAAAAAAAGAAATCACAGATGCCTACCGAAATGAAAGAAATCACATAGAGGATTTAAAAAGAAAAATCATAGAAAAAGGGAAGAGACATTCACCCTTTTCATATCTATTTACTATTGGTGGTTTCTTTCTCGGCCTTTTCAGCTCTCTTTCAGGCCTAAAAAGGGCTCTCAGAATGAATATCTCTTTAGAACAAAAGGCCGTTTTGGACTATGAAAAAACTCTAAATACCACACCCTTTGATCCTGAAACAAAAGCCTTGATCGAAAGAATCCTTATGGATGAAGAGAAGCATATAGAACTTTGGAAGGAGTTACTTAGAGAGCTATAAATAGGAAGAAATCTTTCTAAGAAAAATTTTTTAATCGGTATTAATCATATTAATCATCTCGCGCAGTTTGCCGAAACTCTTTTTATCAAACCTCAAGACAAGGCGGGGCAAATCTGGATATTCTCCATTCTGAATCTCCTCCTCAAGGGCGCCTCTTTGCTCTATATTTCTATCAAGTAAAATGTCCTGAAAACCCTCTTTTAAATCTCTTATCTTATCTTCTGAAAGCATACAGTTGAGGCGGAGTACTGTTAAATCACCAATATACCTTAGTGAATGATAAACCCTGTAAAATCTTACAATCTCTTCTACTGCAGCGTCTGCCTCACTTACTAACCTCAAAAGCTTAAGATCATTTTCCAGGATATATTTATTATGTAACACACCCTTATGAAGAAATTCGAGGTATTTCTCCCAATAACCAAACCCCTTGGGCTCTATCAGGATAATCGGTCTTGGCAGGGTCTTTCCTGTCTGAAAGAGAGTCAAGGTTTCAAAACCCTCATCATTAGTACCAAAACCGCCAGGAAAGAGAACCGTAGCATTCGATTCTTTAATAAAGATAAGCTTTCTGGTGAAAAAGTATTTAAAATTTATGAGCTTTGAATCATCATTGGCAATGTAGGGATTGGGTTTTTGCCCAAAGGGAAGCCTGATGTTAACACCAAAGCTTTTGTCTTTGCCTGCCCCTTTATTCGCAGCCTCCATGATTCCGCTACCAGCCCCTGTAATGACCATAAAACCATGCGTAACAATCTTCCTGGCAAACTCCTCAGCTAACTCGTATTCAGGGGACTCCTTTTTCGTGCGTGTAGAGCCAAAAATAGCTACCTTTTTAACATTTCTATAGAGAGAAAATACCTTAAAGCTGTATCTCAGCTCCTTTAATGCAGAGTTTATCAGCTTCAGATCCCCATGATCTGCTTTTTCCAATCCTAACTTTACTGCTGTGGTTAATATTTCCTGAATCAGAGTTTTATCTTCTGGCAAGGCACACAATTCCGCCAGCTTTTTTATCAGGGTGTCATATTCCTCTAAACCTGTATTGTATGTGCTCTCAATTTTCTCCTTCATGTAGAATGAACCCCCAGTTTTATTTTCCTATTTTACATCCCCCTGCGTCCACTCGCCGTCAATCCTCCTCCAGAGCTTCCCTGTTGGATTCTTATCTTGAAGTTCAAGCGGTAACCTTTTTTCTCTGACATTATCATAACATTGTAGCATGACAAATCTCAGCATAGAAGCTGGAATACCAACAGAGGTAAAGCCTGGGTGTCCTGTTGCCGGATAAGGTCCACCGTGATTCATGGCCGGAGATACTGCAACACCTGTTGGCATCTTATCATTTAAAAGCCGCCCCACCTTTCTCCTGAGAAGTGGAGCAATTTTATCATATATTCCATTATCTTTTCCATGTCGATGACTGTAAATCGAAGCCGTTAAATTTCCATCAAGAGATCTTATTATTTTTAAAATTTCCTCTGAATTTTCTGCTAAAACAAAGAGCGCTGCATTACCAAAAGCCTCTTGCTGGAAGGCTTTTGGGTTTTTAAGAAACTTTTGTCCGCTTATTCTGAGGAGAGTGTTTTGGAAACAATAACCCTCTTTACTAACTTTAGCTCCGCCAGTTACTTTTTCTGCACCTGCGGATTGCAATGCCTCGATACTTAAATCAAGATTTCTCTCCACGCCCTCGCTTAGAAGCGTACCCATCGGTCTATTCTCTAATTGTTTTTTAACCTCTTCAACAAAAATTTCTGATTCCTCATCTTTTATCATTACTACTAAACCTGGTTTAGTGCAAAACTGCCCCGTTCCCATAAAAAACGATGTCAAAAACTCCTCGATAACCTCTTCTCTTCTTTCTTCAAGAGCACCAGGTAGTATAATCACAGGATTGATACTGCTCATCTCTAAATATATAGGTTTGCCTGCCCGATCTGCAGCTGCTTTTAGTTTGAGACCAGCTTTTTTTGATCCCGTATATGCAGTAGCTCCAACCAAAGGATGGGACACCATCTTTTCTCCATCCTCGTATCTTAAACCATATAAAAGCTGAACACTAAAAAGGGGTAATTTAACCTCCTTTAATGCCTTTAGTGCCTCTTCAGCAAGAAGGCGGGTCGTAGAGGGATGGGAAGGATTTGCTTTGGCTATTACTGGATTTCCTGCTGCGATTGCAGCTGCAAAGTCTCCACCGGAGACACTATTAAAGGCAAAGGGAAAGTTGTTGGGGCCAAAAACAACCACAGCACCTTCAAGGGAAGCAAAAATTGAACGAATATTTACCTTTGTATCAATGATGGGCATTTTCCACGACCTCTCCTTTGACGCAGCAGCTGCCTGTCTCAGCTGGTCTGTTGTTCTTGGGAGTTCTATTGTGTTGAGCCTCGGCTCCTTAGGAAGGGCGGTTTCTTCAAAGGCCATTTCAACCAACTCAATTCTTCGCTTTTCAATAAGCTCCGCATAACACTCAAGAAAATCTCCAATCTGCTCTGGAGGAACTTTTAATAACTGTTCAGATGCTTTTGTCGCCTTACCAAGGGCAAACTCAACATCTTTCATTGAGCTAATAGGATATTCTATATCTATAACCTTTTTTGTCATCGGATTAACTGCATGAAAGGTATCAATAGCATCAGCCTCTCTCCACTCTCCTGCAAGAAGGATGGGTTGTGATTTTCTAAAAGGCATCCATAGCCTCCTTTAAATTCTGATTTGATTCATATAAAATGAAAAAATAAATCTGAGGATATTTTTGACGAAAAAGCTGTCTCGCAAAACTTATTTAACCAAAATCTAAAGATTCTCTTTATATAACTGGTTTGAGATGAATTGTTCAATTTAGATTTGGTGCCGAAGAGGGGACTCGAACCCCTACAGGCTTACGCCCACTAGACCCTGAACCTAGCGCGTCTACCAATTCCGCCACTTCGGCAACCAGAAATATTTTACACAATTTTCAGATCTAATCAATCTTTTCTTTCAGTTTTCTCCTCAATCTTGGTTTTTCTTTTTATGAAATAGGAATGATCTTCTCCAGGAAATTGATTAATCCTCAGTTAGCCTTTTTTCTTTAATATCTTGAAGTTCTCTAAAAGAGATATGTTCTGTCCATAAAAATATAAATCCTAAGGTTACTATAGGTATGAAAAAAGCGGCGTGCATGACTATGGCAGCACTCAAGGCCACTTCTTTAGAGACACCAAAAAAGGCCAAACCGATTACGCTGGCTGCATGAAAAGTTCCTATAAAACCTGGAGAAGAAGGTATCATCACTCCAATGGCTTGCATAACCACTAAAAAAAATGGAGCGTATAGGGGGAGGTTTAAATGAAATGAAACAAATACAATATAATTGACAATAACAACGGTTAACCAGAGGAGTGCAGAAAGAAATATTATGGGAAAGAACTGTCTCCCTCCCTCTAGTATCTGAAGGCCAGACTCAAAGGAATCTAAAATTTGAAGTAATCTATTGAGGACGCGGTCGGGCAGAAAAAAGAAAATGGTTCTAAACCACCTGTTCACCCTTGATTTATTCAACCTCAACAAAATTAAGATGCCAAGAATAAATAGATAGAATACAAATGAAAGGTACCCGGCAGTTTTTAAATGCTTCCCTATAAAACCCATTTCTTCAGGAAAATTGACAAAGGTAAGGATTAAGATTAATATTGAAAGAATGGTAAAACCATCCAACAGCCTTTCAACCACAATCGTCGCAAAGGAAGCACTTTTACTAATTCTCTCTTTATAGCCCAAAACAAAGGCCCTTACAAATTCCCCCATCCTTACTGGAAGAACCATATTCGCCATAAAACCAATAGATGTAGCAGAAAAAAGGCTTTTTACTCGAATCTTTTTTACTGGCTTTATAAGGTACTGCCATCGAAGCGACCTTATGAGGAGGTTTAATACAAATAACAAAAAAATAGGGATCAGAAATATATAACTGGCAGACTTTAAGGCAGTGCCTAATTCTTTGAAATCAAGTCTATAGACAATAAAAAAAACAAAGATGGCGCTTATTAATATTCCAAACCAAAAACTTTTCTTCATTATTAATGTCCCTTTCTAAGTCTCTCTCCCGAGAATGTTTTTAGCTACTTCTATATCTTTTGATATTTGATTCACTAATTCTTTCTTTGTTTCAAAAAATTCTTCTCCTCTGATTCTTGCTATAAAGCTAATCTCAATCGATTCTCCATAAATTATTTCGTGAAAATCGAATAGATGTGCCTCAATAAGAAGGGTATCCCTATGAAAAGTGGGGTTAAAACCAATATAGCTCACCCCATTATATATTTTATTATACAACTTTATCTTTGCAGCATATACACCAACAGAAGGAATCAAAAAACCTGATAACTGAATATTAGCTGTTGGAAAGCCCAATTTCATTCCTCTTTTAGCACCATAGATTACCTTACCCCTTATAGAATGGTACCTTCCTAAGAAGACTTTCCCGTCTTCTACCTTCCCTTTTGTAACAAGTTTTCTTATATTGGAACTGCTCACAATTTTTTGACCTATTCTGAATGATCTTACGATGTTGACCTTGAATCCAAACTCTTTTCCTAATTCTAATAGGGTTTTGGAATCGCCCTCCTTTCCTCGACCAAAGGTAAAATTTTTTCCTACAAAAACTTCTTTAGTCCCTATCTCTTTGCAGATAACATCCTTTGCAAAAGATCTTGCCCTCATCTTTGAAAATTGTTTGGTAAAATTAACGCTAATTAATATCTCTATACCACAATTCTTTATTAATTCTGCTTTTTTTTGAAAGGATGTAATAAGAGGCGGACATTTTTCAGGGGTTAAAACCCTTAAGGGATGGGGTTGAAAGGTTAATGCTATAGGAATTCCTTTTATCTTATTTGCTTCTTTTACTGTACTTTTAAGGATAGTCTGATGTCCAAGATGTACCCCATCAAAGTTTCCAATAGCAAGAACAGGTTTTCTGATCCTCTCTTTAAGCTTTTCATAATTTGTTATTATTTTCATTAATTTTAAATAAAAATATATTACATCATCTGATATACAATTAAGACCATCGTGAAATTCAACACAGTTATAAACCTTTTTTGAGAATGGTCTTTTAAATTCCTTTTCGTCTTATCTCTAAGTATATTCTTTCATTTAAAAGTCAAAACAGTAACATAATCTTGTTAATTTTGTCAATATCAAAGGATTTTTGTTTACAATATAAGACAAAAATCTCTGTGTTTAAAACTTCTCTTTATTGATGACCTTTGTTTTAATTTGAATAAATTCATTGACACAAGCTTCTCAAATTTTTATAATATGACTGAACAGTCAGTCACTTATTATGGGAGTGAAAGATATGAAACATTTTAAGAAGAAATCAGACATACAGATTTCAAAAAGAAGAGAGATTTTCCAGGCTGCTGAAAAGATTTTTGCAGAAAAAGGCTTTCAAAATACTACAGTAGACGAAATTGCAAAGATTGCCAATATTGGGAAAGGGACTGTCTATATTTATTTCAAAAACAAACTGGAACTATTCCTTTCTCTAATAGAGGAAAGGGTAGAAAATATTTTTTCTATTACCTCAAAAGTTCTAACAGAAAAAAGAGATTTTTTAAAAAGATTGGAAAATCTTGTTAATGCCCAGTTTGCTTTTTATCAAGAAAATGAAGATTTTTTTAAGATATTCTCTTCTGAAAGGAGTCGGTTTTTTGCTGAGGTAAAGATCGAATTAAAAAAAGAGATAATAAAAAAGTACCAATCGCATATTGACCTGATTGCCAAGTTTATCCAAGAAGGAGTAGATAAAAATATTTTAAAGAATCTGGATTCTAAAATGGTATCTGTTTCTCTCGCAGGATTAATTCATGCCTTTATGCTGCAATGGATAATGATTGGCGAGACATATAATCTAGTTGATAATACATCATTTGTAGTAAACCTTTTTTTAGAGGGTGTAAAAAAATAATTTTTTAAGGAGGGAGTTATGAGAAAAATATACTTAATCACCAAAATCTTTCAAAAATTTCTATCCATATCTCTATTATTTATTCTTTTGTCTCCTAAAATCACCTGGGCTCAAGAGATGAATACCGACAAAAAAACAAAATTTACTCCTTTAGGAACAGAAAAGAAACTCTCTTTATCTATAAAAGACGCTATTGTTAAGGCACTAGAAAATAATATAGACATTGCCATAGAGAGATTTAACCCAAAGATTCAGGAAACAGACATCACTAAAGAAAAATCAGCATTTGATCCTGTCTTTTCAATGAGTATTGACAAGGCTGATGAGATTACCCCTTCTACTGCTCGAACAATCCGGTTTGGAGGACCTCCTACTGTTGATGCTGAAACAAATACCTTCAAAGGCAATATTACTCAGAAATTTGTCACTGGAACTGAAACAAGCTTAGAAGTTAATAACTTTAGAAATGCGGATACGTTTAATAATTTTGCGTCTGAATATGAAACCGATATTAGCCTAAAACTTGCCCAACCCCTACTGAGAAACTTCTGGGTAGATGTAAATAAAACGGACATCTACATAGCTCAGAACAATAAAGCTATTTCTGATGATACCTTTCGTGAGCAGGTCATAAAGATTATATCCGATGTTCAAAAGACATATTGGGAGTTGGTCTTCAGGATCGAAGACCTTCAGGCAAAACAGAAGTCTTTAGGATTAGCCAAAGAATTCTTAGAGAGAGGTAAAATCCAGGTCGAGGCTGGAACACTTGCGCCATTAGAGATCGTTCAGGGAGAGGCAAGGGTAGCTGTAAGAGAAGAGGATGTCATTGTTGCTGAGGATGCTATAAAAGATGCGGAAGACAGACTTAAAAGAATTTTAAATCTCTCTAGTAAATTTGATGAATGGGATATTTCTGTTGTTCCCATAGATAAACCTTCCTTTGAAACCATAGATATATCTTTATCCGAAAGCGTAAAAGAGGCACTTCAAAACAGGCCTGATTATGCGAGGATAAAAAAGAATTTAGAAAATACAAAAATACAGATGAGATTTGCTAAAAATCAGTTGCTTCCGAAATTAGACTTTGTAGCTAAAGGGGGCTATAATGCTCTAGAAGGAAACTTGGGAAACTCTGTTGATGAGCTATCTTCCACCAACAATCCCTTTTGGAGTTTAGGGGTAGAGATAGAAATACCTATAGGCAATAGGCAAGCGAGGAGTCAATATACCAGAAGACGATTAGAAATCCAGCAGGCCAAGATGGATATAAATAATCTTGAGCTACAAATCTTTGAAGAGGTAAGAAATGCTGTTCGACAGATACAAACAGATACAAAAAGGGTTCATGCAACAAAGGTTGCAAGAATCTTAGCCCAAAAACAGCTAGAAGTTGAAGAAAAAAAATTAGAAGTAGGGATGTCCACGTCTTTTTTTGTTTTGGATTTTCAGGAAAAACTGTCAGTTGCACTCAGTAACGAAGCTCAGGCCATAACAGACTATAACAAATCCGTAGCAGAGCTTTATAGAATACTCGGAACAACCTTGGAAAAGAATAATATCGTCTTAGAGAAATCAAAAATTTAAATGAAAAAGTTAATGGGATTAGATATCGGAGATAAGAATATAGGTATTGCTGTAAGTGACGGGCTTGGGATAACAGCACAAGCTCTTACCACTCTCAAAAGAAAGAACATCAATGTTGATATTGCGTCTTTAAAAGTAATTATTGAGAAATATGATGTTGGAGAAATTATTATAGGCTTCCCTAAAAATATGGATGGAAGTATAGGGCATCAGGCAAAAAAAGTAATTCATTTTACGGAACAATTAAAGAAAAGCCTCAATATTCCAATAATTTTTTGGGATGAGAGGCTTACAACCGTTATGGCAACTAAGGTCATGATTGAAGGAGACCTCAGCAGAAAAAAGAGAAAAAAAAGGATTGATAAAATAGCTGCACAATTAATTCTTCAAAACTATTTAGATCGAAAAAAGTTCTTTTCTAAATCAGAGGAAAATGAAAAATAAAAAAAGACAAATTATACCTCTACTATTGATATTTTTGTCCATAGTTGTCTTCATCAGTATGGCCTATATTGATATATCCGTAAATACCCCTCAAAGTTCTTTTAAACAAATAAAAAAGGTCGAAATACCTAAAGGGTATAGTTTGAAAAAAATAGCCCGTCTTCTAAATGAACAAAACCTTATTAAAAATTACTCTATATTTATTACATCAGCCTATTTAAGGGGAATTTCTAACAAATTAAAGTCAGGAGAATATGAGCTATCTACAGATATGACTCCATTAGAAATCATGGAAAAATTATATAAAGGGGAAATTGTATACTATAAGATAACTATCCCCGAAGGTTACAATATAAAAAACATTGCAAACCTATTAGAGAAAAACGAATTGATAAATAAAGAAAAGTTTATCTCCTTAACTCAAGATAGAGAGTTTTTATCCTCTTTAGGAATAAAAGCTATAAGTCTCGAAGGCTATCTTTTTCCTGATACATATTATTTTTCTAAAGGAATGACGGAAGAAGAAATCATAAACAAAATGATTGAGAGTCTGAATAATTTATTTACAGAAAAGCTTCAAAAACGACTGCAAGATTTAAATTTTACAATCCATAAGATATTGACTCTGGCTTCTTTAATAGAAAAAGAGGCCCAAATAGATTCCGAAAGAAAATTGGTCTCAGCAGTGTTTCATAATAGATTGAAATCTAATATGTTACTTCAATCCGATCCTACTGTAATTTATGCCTTAGAAGACTTTGATGGAAATCTAAAAAAACAAGATTTATCATATGACTCTCCATACAATACTTATCTCTATCCAGGCTTGCCCCCTACCCCCATAGCAAATCCTGGCACAGATTCTATAATGGCTGCTCTTTACCCTGCTGATGTAGATTATCTCTATTTTGTTTCAAAAAATAATGGAGAACACCACTTTTCCTCGACCTTTAAAGAACATAATGAAGCAGTAAAAAAGTTCCAGTTAAAGAGATAATTACAGAGATTATATTGACGATTACTTATTGGTGTTCAAAAAGCCGAGTACTTAACCGGATTTTCTATAATATTTTTAGAAAATCCTTGTATTTCTAAGAAATATTATTTAGAATTTAATATTTAAAATTAATCAAAAAAGGGGAATTAAAGATTGTTTTCCTGGGTAAAACATAAAATAAGAAATATCTTTTTAGCAGGGCTTGTGGTGATCCTTCCTATTGCCTTCACCCTTTTTATTCTCACATGGATCTTTAAAAAACTGGATAATTTATCACCTTTTATAACAAATCTCTTAATATATTTTGGCGCACCCCTACCTAAGGGATTCAAAATCCCAGGATTGGGTATAACGACAACCGTTTTAATAATATTTTTAGTGGGTATTTTTACCACGAGCGTAATAGGAAAAAGGGTTTTGGTATTATGGGAATACATTCTCAATAAGATTCCATTTATAAGAGGCATATACGGTGCAATCAAACAGATTATAGAGACTATCACTATCAGAAAAAATGCCTTTAATCAGGTTGTGATGATAGAATATCCACGCAAAGGTCTCTATTGCCTTGGACTCTTAACCTGCGAAAGTAAGGGAGAAATTCAGAACAAAACTGAAAAGGAGATTATGAATGTTTTTATCCCTACAACCCCCAATCCAACCTCAGGTTTTTTGCTGTTTGTTCCTAAAGAGAGCATTATACCGCTTTCAATGAGCGTAGAAGAAGGACTTAAGCTCATTATATCTGGAGGAATAGTAACTCCTTTCAATGAAATAGATTCGCAGAAGCTAAAAGAAAATCATTTCTACGAGGATAAAAATAAATAATTCTTTTTAAAAGAATTATTAGGGAGACTATAAAGATGAGTAAAAAAATATTATTAGCTGATGATAGCGTTACTATACAAAAGATTGTTGAAATTACCTTTCAAGAAGAAGATTTTGAAGTATGTGTAGTCGGTAATGGTCTTGACGCATTACAAAAGGTAAAAGGAGACAGACCTGATATTATACTTGCTGATATTTCTATGCCAGGTCTAAACGGTATAGACCTCTGTGAAAAGCTAAAAAGTGATTCTCAATATAAAGATATTCCTTTTATTCTTCTCACCAACAGCTTTGAAGAATTTGACAAAAAGAAAGGGGATAAAATAGGGGTCAACGGATACATAGAGAAACCTTTTGAATCGCAGGATTTATTAGACATGGTTCAATCACTGGTTGAGGAAAAAGTCTCTGACCTCGAGGAAGAATTAGGACTTGAACTCATTGATGAAGAAGAAAAGAAAGAAAAAATTATTACGAGTACTCCAATCGAATCGGAAGATAAAGACAAACTCTCAGAAGAACTCAAAGATATAACGGAAATAACAGAGGAAGAAATATCCCTCGAAGAGTTAACGAAAGAAGAAGAATTACCGTCGAAACAGGTTGAGGAGGAACCACCAAAAGAAGAAAAAGAGATTACAAAAGAAAAAACCCCTCAGGAAGATATTCTTTCTTTAAAGAAAGAAAGAGAAGAGGAGGTGATTGAAAAAGAACAAGAACAAGATATCTTTAAACCTCCTACAGAAACAAAGGTATTTGAAAAATTTGAACCTAAAGAAGAAATAAAAGATTTTGAAGAGGAAAGACTAGACTTAAAAGAATTAGATCAAGTCTTGGGAAGATACCTGAGAAATTTGCTAGAAACAACATTTAAAAGTTCTCTTGATCAAATGACACCTCGGATAAATGAAATCGTCGAAAAGGTCACAAAAGAAATGGTTCCTGGAATTGCAGAATCAATTATAAAAAAAGAAATTGAGAAATTAAAGAGTAGTGCTGACCAGTAGGAGGATGATATTTTGAAAGTTGTCGTTCTAGAAAAGGGTTATGACCCAAAGAGGGTTGAAGAAAAATGGTATAAGTTCTGGATTGAACATCAGCTCTCTCATGGTGATGAAAATTCTCAAAAAAAATCTTATTCAATTGTTATCCCTCCCCCGAATATAACGGGAACTCTCCATATTGGCCATGCCTTAAATAATACATTGCAGGATATATTAATCCGTTGGAAAAGAATGGAAGGATACAATACTTCGTGGATTCTTGGAACAGACCATGCTGGAATTGCCACTCAAAATGTTATTGAAAAACAGCTTGCTGAAGAAGGTACCGATAGACAGAAGTATGGCCGAGAGGCTTTTATTAAAAAGGTCTGGGACTGGAAAGAAAAATCTGGAGGTACGATTATTCAGCAATTAAAAAGATTAGGAGCTTCATGTGACTGGGAAAGAGAAAGGTTCACAATGGATGAGGGTCTTTCCAAGGCTGTGAGAGAAGTCTTTGTAAGACTTTACGAAGAAGGTTTAATATATAAAGATTATTATATAGTTAATCGCTGCCCAAGATGCCTTACAGCCCTGTCTGATCTAGAAGTAGAATATCAAGAAACCCGAGGAAAGCTTTATTATATCAGATATCCATTACTGGATAAGCAAGAAAGTCTTATTGTAGCAACAACAAGGCCTGAAACGATGTTAGGAGATACGGCTCTTGCAGTCAATCCTGAAGATGAAAGATATAATTACTATATTGGTAAAAAAGCGATATTACCCATTGTAGAAAGAATCTTGCCAATAATTCCAGACAATCATGTCGATACCAGTTTCGGAACAGGCGTTCTCAAAGTCACACCAGCCCATGATCCATATGACTTTGAAATTGGAAAACGTCACAATCTCACTCAGGTAAAGGTCATTAACGAAATGGGTATCATGAACGAAGAAGCTGGGATTTATAAAGGGCTGGATACACTTGAGTGTAGAAAAAAACTAATAAACGATTTAAAATCAGAGGGTTT
>DATKYB010000070.1 GCA_035528715.1 Nitrospinota bacterium
GAGCTCTTCTCACACTCGAGCGAGAGGATACAATCAAAGTGTTTGGTGAGATAATTCAAGAAAAGAAAAAAGAATTAGAAGTGGTTCAAGGTATGATAGACTTATAGGCAGTCAGAGCGAGACGGTGAGAGAGAAAGAAAAAGAAAAGAGACGAAGTCGTACAGAAGGGCGTGTGACTGCGAGGATGAGTTTCAGATCAATCATATCCCCCTATAAACTCCCATCAAAATCCCAGAGGTAAGAAAGTAGAAAGGAGAGTATTATTTCGTAAAGGAAGTGTTTTTTTAAAATAGCCTATCTCCCTTCAATAGATAAAGAAGGACATCAATGAGTTTGGTTACCTGGCTTAAAGATAGGCTGTCTTGTGATATGGCTATAGATCTTGGTACGACCAATACTTTGGTTTATCTTAAAGGAAAAGGAATCAAAGTTCAGGAGCCTTCTTTGGTAGCCATAAACAAGGAGACAGGTGAAGTGGAAGCTGTTGGAAAACGAGCAAAGGAGATGCTGGGGAAAACTCCGGACAGTGTCCTGGTCATCAAGCCTATGAGGGATGGCGTCATTGCGGATTTTGAGGTTGCAGAGAAAATGCTTGATTTTTTTATAAAGAAGTCCAAAAGAAACCGAGGTTTTTTAATTAGGTCGAGAGTAGTTATCGGAATTCCGACAGGAATTACTCAGGTTGAAAAACGCGCTGTTAAGGACATTGCCATAAGAACTAAGGCTTCTGATGTCTATTTGGTAGAACAGTCGGTTTCAGCCGCTGTAGGAGCAGGTCTTCCTATTTCAGAACCAACAGGCATAATGATTGTGGATATAGGAGGGGGAACAACAGATATCGCTGTCATTTCTCTCAATGGGATCGTATTTCGCCATTCCGTACGAATTGCTGGGCACGAAATGGATGAGGCCATCATCCAGTATCTTAAGAAAAAATACAATTTGCTTATCGGAGAAAGAAGTGCCGAGCATATTAAAGTGCAAATAGGTTCGGCTTATCCTTTGGATGAACCTATAACAATGGAGGTTAAAGGGAGAGATTTAAAAGAAGGAATCCCAAAGACGATTGTCATTAATGATCAAGAACTGAGGGAAGCACTCGAAGATGTTGTCTCTGCAATTATCAATGCCATCAGAGTATCTCTTGAAAAGACTCCTCCCGAACTCTCTGCGGACATCATAGACCGTGGCATCATCTTAACAGGTGGAGGCGCTCTTCTAAAGAATATGGATAAGCGTATACGAGAGGAAACGAAATTACCGGTTTTTATTACTGATGATCCTTTAACGACAGTTGTTCTTGGTGCTGGCAAGATGCTCGACAATTTAGAACTTTTGAAAAAGATGGCTCTTGAGTAACCGATTTAAATTTTCATGCCCTTTTTCCTGTTGAGGCAGGAATCCATTGTCAGATGCATGTCTGTACGTAGCACGCAGATGTGCATATAGAGTCATTCTTTACCGATTGCGCTTCCTTTGCTTTGATGAGTTTGTATGTTTCGTTTTGGAGGAATTTGGATAACTCATGATATTTCTAAAGCTATGGTTTCAGCATTATGAGAAATTCCTCGACCTCTGGAAGGACGCTGACCCTGGTATTGCTGAGGTAGAGGATGTTAAGAAGCGACTGGCTGGGGTGAAGAGTAAGTGATCTTCTATCGTTCTGACCTAAATTCTCATTGACATTTCACTCGGACCCATATCCCCCCAAGCACCTTTTTAACTATGATTACCTACTCTTAAATACAGACCATATTTTAAAGCATATACGGCTTCTATTGACATCATTTTTTTCATGTGATATTAGTTTGTCATCAGCAAGAAGGACATAAAATGAATATTATTTTTGGCGAATATGAATTTAGCGAACCAACACGGATTGCTAAATGGGAACCCCCTAAAGCGCCAGGTCTATATGTAATTCTAAAACCTGATTTATCTAGTAGTCCTATACCACTTAAACCTATTTATTTCGGTCAAACAAGGAATTTTGCAGAACGGGTTTTTTTAAAATCTCACGAAAAATACAAAGATTGGATAAAAGAAGTGATTGAAGAAGAGCAAATGTTCATTGCGATATATCTCATGTCTGGTTCTACTGAAGAAGAAAGAAAGACTATAGAGACTGAACTTATTGCTAGATATCAGCCAGTTTGCAATTGATTAAAAAGGAGAAAAAATTAAAGTAAAAACAAACATGTAAAAACTATAAATAGGAGGTAACAACCGATGATCGGAATGAGTTTTTTAGCATGTGTAGTCTTAATTATTATTAGCATTGTAGTCTCAGCGATATTGTTCTATCTCGCAAAGATAAAAATCGGCGAAGGAATACAAGGCTTTATTGCTGAGATTTTTGTTGGTTGGGTTGGTGCTTGGCTAGGATGGATATGGGGGCATTGGTGGTTTAAATTTTGGGATGTTTATATTGTGCCTGCAATTATTGGTTCTGTGGCTACTATATGGATCGTTGCGGCATTGTATCCTCCAAAAGAA
>DATKYB010000071.1 GCA_035528715.1 Nitrospinota bacterium
CTTCTTTCTTCTTTTTTGGCTCTACTTTTACATCAGTATCAACCAACTCTATTATCGCCATTTCTGCATTATCACCTACCCGTGGCCCTATTTTAAAAATCCTGGTATAACCCCCATTTCTATTGGCATATCTCTCTTTTAGGGTTGAAAAAAGCTTAGCAACTGCCTGCTTGCTTTTTACAAAATCTAATGCCTTACGTCGCGAATTTAGCTTCCCTTCTTTGCCCAAAGTTATCATCTTATCAATATATCTCCGCGATTCTTTTGCCTTGGCAACTGTTGTTGCGATTCTTTCATGAATCAAGACGGCGGTTACTAAATTCCTCATTAAAGCCTTTCTATGGGTTGAAGTTCTATTCAGTTTTCTCCCCGATTTTAAATGGCGCATTTCTTACATCCTTTTTGGATTAATACTATTTCTTTTTTTCTTTTTTCTCTTCTTGTGCTAGGTCAATACCTTCTAACTTCATCCCCAGAGAAAGCCCCATTCCTGATAAGATCTCTTTAATCTCATTTAGAGACTTTCTGCCAAAATTTCGTGTTTTTAACATTTCCATCTCGGTTTTTTGAACCAAATCAGAAATGGTTTTTATATCAGCATTCTTGAGACAGTTAGCCGACCGAACCGAAAGCTCTAGTTCTTCAACGCTTCTCTTTAAATTTGCAACCATCCTGAGTTTTTCTTCATCTACCTCAGGAACTTCTGGTTCTGGTTCTTCTTCGAAATTAATAAATATTTGAGCATGATCTTTTAACATTTTAGCAGCATGAGCTATTGCATCCTCTGGTTTTACTGATCCCTTTGTAGTAACTTCAAGAATTAATTTATCGTAATCTGTAGAATGACCAACTCTTGTATTTTCAACGGCAAAATTTACCTTTTTTATAGGAGAGAATATAGCATCAATGGGGATCAACTGGATATCTTGATTCTCTTCAACATTCCTTTCTGCAGGCGAGTATCCCCTGCCCCATTTTACAATCATATCCATATTCAAGTTACCCTCTTCATTTAAAGTCGCGATATGCAAATCAGGGTTCAATATTTCCACATCTGCATCGTGTTCAATATCCCCTGCTTTAACCTCTCCTTTTTTCTTTGCATGGAGACTTATTGTTTTGGGATGATCGACATTCAATTTTGTGATGATCTGCTTTACGTTAAGGATTATCTCCGAGACGTCCTCGAGTACTCCTGGTATTGTTGAAAATTCATGAAAAACACCATCAATTTTTACCGCTGTAATAGCGGAACCGCGTATAGATGATAATAAAGCCCGTCTAATGGCATGACCTATAGTAATACCAAATCCTCTTTCAAAAGGCTCTGCTGTAAATTTTCCGTATGTTTCTGTTAAAGCGTCTTTTTCAAATTCTAACCTCTTGGGCCGTTGAAAATCCTCCCAGAAGTTCTTCATAATGCCTCCTAGTATTTTATTGAATTTACTTAGAATATAATTCTACTATCAACTGCTCTTGAATAGGTATCGTTGTGTCTTCTCTGGTAGGAAGGCCTACAATTGTTCCTTTCATTTGTTTCTTATCTACTTCTATCCATTGGGGAAGCCCTCTTTGTTCAGCTCTTTCTAAAGCATTTTTGATCGGTTCAATATTGCGGCTCTTTTCCCCTACCTCAATAACATCCCCTATTTTCACCTGGTATGAAGGAATATTTACTTTATTGCCATTAATTGTAAAATGATTGTGTCTAACCAGCTGTCGAGCCTGACTTCTGGAATTTGCAAATCCCATAAGATAAGTTAAATTATCTAACCTACACTCTAACATTCTTAAAAGAATTTCACCCGTAATCCCTTTTTTCTTATCTGCCTTTTTAAAATAATTTCTAAATTGTTTTTCTAAAACCCCATAATAACGCTTTGCTTTTTGTTTCTCTCTAAGCTGAAGGGCATAGTCAGATAATTTCCCCCTTCTTTGTCCATGCTGTCCTGGTGCATAATGTTTCTTTTCAATTGCACATTTTTCACCTAAGCATTTCTCTCCTTTTAAAAACAACTTCATTCCTTCTCTTCTGCATAATCTACAAACAGAATCTCTATATCTTGCCAATTTTATACCCCCAAAAATAATAATTTTTTCTTTTTATAATATAGTTATACCCTTCTCCTTTTCGGCGGTCTGCAGCCATTATGAGGAATAGGCGTAACATCTTTAATCAAATCTATCTCTAAACCAACTGCTTGCAAGGAACGGATAGCGGCTTCTCTGCCAGCTCCTGGTCCTTTTATATAAACCTCTATTCTCTTAACTCCTTGATCCATAGCCTTTTTTGCAGCTCCTTCAGCAGCTACTTGAGCAGCAAAAGGGGTGCTTTTTCTCGATCCTTTAAAACCTTGATTCCCTGCACTTGACCAGGCAATAACATTCCCTAATGTATCGGTAATCGTTATAATCGTATTATTAAAGGTTGCTTGAATGTAAGCTATTCCATTTCCTATAGATTTCTTTTCCTTTTTCTTTCTCTTAGAAGTTGACTTCTTTTTTGGTTCCGCCATAATTCCCCCTTAAGACTTTCTTTTTGAACCTACAGTTCTTCTAGGACCCTTCCTGGTTCTCGAATTCGTTTTAGTTCTCTGCCCTCTCACTGGCAATCCCCTTCTGTGCCTTAAGCCTCGATATGATCCAATATCCATTAATCTCTTAATATCCATAGAGATATCTTTTCTCAGATCCCCCTCAAACTTATATTTCATCTGAATTATGTCTCTTAACTTGCTCACATCGGCATCAGCTAAATCTTTTGCTTTGGTATCAGGATTAATATTTGCCTCTTTTAGTATCTTATTTGAAGAAGTTCTTCCTATTCCATATATATAGGTTAAGGCTATTTCAATTCTTTTATCTTTTGGTATATCTACTCCTGCAATCCTTGGCAAATTTCTTCCTCCTATTTATTATTTAATTTATCCCTGTCTTTGCTTGTGCTTAGGATTACTACAGATAACCCTCACGACTCCCTTTCTCCGGACTATTTTACACTGTTTGCAAATGGCTTTTACTGAAGACCTTACCTTCATCAATCTACTCCTTTATGAAACTAAACAAATTTAGTTATTTATATCTATATATGATTCTCCCTCGACTCAAATCATAAGGGGATAACTCTACCTTTACTCTATCACCAGCTAATATCTTGATATAATGCATTCTCATTTTTCCAGAAATATGGGCTAACACCTTATGACCATTTTCTAACTCAACTCTAAACATAGCATTTGGAAGAGGTTCTGTGACAGTTCCTTCAACCTCTATAGCCTCTTCTTTAACCATAATAACCCCTTTTAAACCCGAGTTAAAATCTCAGAGCCATTCTTCGTTATTGCTATTGTATGCTCAAAATGTGCAGATAGTTTTCTATCGGATGTAACAACTGTCCAATTGTCCTCTAATACATCTACAGAACTCCCACCCATATTAACCATTGGTTCTATAGCCAAAACCATTCCTTCTTTTAATTTAGGGCCATGACCTGGAGGACCAAAATTAGGAATCTGTGGTGCCTCGTGTAATTTGGCTCCAATACCATGACCAACAAACGCTTTTACTACTGAAAAAGAGTTATTCTCAGCAACTGTCTGGATTGTATGGGAAATATCTGATAGATAATTTCCCTCTTTTGCCTTTTCAATTCCAAGATATAGCGCCTTCTCAGTTATTTCGAGGAGCTTTTTTGCTTGTTGAGATATCTTTTCAACTCCTATTGTTACAGCTGCGTCACCATAATATCCGTCATAAAAAACACCCAAATCTATACTGATGATATCTCCTTCTTTAAGCTCTCTCTTTGAAGGAATTCCATGGACAACCTCTTCATTAATTGAGGTACAAATTGTGTTAGGAAATCCTCTGTAACCTTTAAAAGCAGGCTCTGCTCCTTTTCCCTGAACATAATCTTCTGCCATTTTGTCAAGTTCTATGGTTTTTACCCCTGCTTTAATTTCTCTTATAAGATACTGGAGAGTTTCAGCAACTATCTTACTGCTTCGCCTCATCTTTTCTATCTCCCCAGACGACTTATAGATAATCATCTATTGCATTCCTGACAAAGAATTAGATATATTGTCAAAAATCTCTTCTATACCTCCTTTACCAGAAATATGCAGAAGCTTTCCCTTTTTCTCATAATATTCTACTAAGGGAGTTGTATTATTATAATAAACCTTTAATCTTTCCTCTATCACTTCTCTTTTATCATCTAACCTTTCAATTAATTCCCCTCCACATCTATCACAAACCCCTTTCTTTAAAGGAGGATGAAAATACAAATTAAACCCTGATCCACAATCTTTACATACTCTTCTTAGAGTAAGTCTCTTTACTATCTCTTCAAAATCCAAATCGATATATACAACCTTATCCAAATCTATACCTGCCTTCTTAAAAAACTTTTCCAAAGCCTCTGCCTGAGCTATTGTCCTTGGAAATCCATCCAATATAAATCCCTTTCTAAAATCTTCATCACTAAGTAAATCCTCTACTATATTGAATAGCAAATGATCAGGAACAAGGGCTCCTTTTTTCATATATTTTTTAACTTCTTCTCCCAAAGAAGTTTTTTTCTCTGACTGATTCCTTAAAACATCACCCATAGAAACCCATGGTATTTTAAATCTTTCAGACAGTTTTTTTGCCTGTGTCCCTTTTCCTGCCCCTGGGGGCCCAAAGAGGATCAGTCTCATACACACCATGCCTTTCCTTGGCATATAAAGTTCTTTCCTTTGTTACCCTCTTCTGCTCTTAATCCTCCCTTTTTTCATAAATCCTTCATAATGTCTCATAACAAGGTGCGACTCAATCTGGCTCATTGTATCCATGGCAACTCCCACTACAATCAAAAGGCCTGTTCCTCCAAAATAGAAGGGAACATTAAGATATCTAACCATATAGTCAGGAAGAATTACTATAAAACATAAATAAATCGCTCCTGCAAAAGTAAGTCGGGTAAGGGTCTTGTCTATAAATTCTGCTGTCTTCCTCCCAGGTCTTATACCAGGGACAAAACCACCATATTTCTTCATATTATCAGCAGTATCATCAGGATTAAAGATTATAGCAGTATAAAAATAACAGAAAAAGAATATAAGACCTGCACTGATTACAGTATAAATGAGGTATCCAGGCCTTAGACTATTAGAGATGGTCTGCATCCAGGCAATCCCCGCAAAGCTTGCTACAGTAGCTGGAAACATAATAATAGAAGATGCAAATATAGGAGGAATAACCCCTGAAGTATTTACCTTTAAAGGTAAATAGGTGCTCTGGCCACCATACATCCTTCTCCCTACAATCCTTTTCGCATATTGGATAGGTATCTTTCTATGACCTGATTCCATGAAAACAATAACTCCCACTACCACCACCATCATTGCAATCAGGACCAAAACCAATAAAGGTTGCATATCCCCTGTCCTTACTAATCTCAAAGTATTTGCAATCGCAGCAGGCATATTTGCCACAATGCCTGCGAAAATGATTAGAGATATGCCATTTCCAATGCCTCTTTCAGTAATTTGCTCTCCAAGCCACATGATAAAGGTTGTACCGGCTGTTAAAGTTATCATCGTCATCAAACGAAAATCCCAACCCGGTGAAGGAACAATGAGGGCTCCAGCAGGGCTCGTCATCCTCTCCAATCCAACGCTTATTCCAAAAGACTGGATAGCACAGAGTAGCACTGTCCCATATCGTGTATACTGAGTTATTTTTTTGTGCCCCTGTTCCCCTTCTTTTTTTAATTTATCTAAATAGGGGACAACAACTGTTAGAAGCTCCAAAATGATCGCAGCACTAATATAAGGCATAATCCCCAAGGCAAAAACTGACAATCTGCTTAAAGCTCCACCAGCAAACATATCAAAAAAGCCCAGCATTGTACCCTGTGCTCTTTCAAAAAATTCTTTTAGGGCAATACCATCTATGCCAGGAGTAGGCACATGCGTACCCACTCTATATACAGCTAAAAGAGCAAGTGTGATGAAAATACGTTTCCTTAACTCAGGAATCTTAAATATGTTTTGAAAACTATCTTTCATTTTTATCCATCAATATTTTTCCACCAGCTGCTTCAATTTTTTCTTTGGCAGATTTACTGAATTTTACAGCTTTGATCATTACTGGTTTGTCTATATCCCCATTCCCTAATATCTTAATACCATCTTTGACCTTCTTTATAATTTTCTTCTCTAATAACAATTCTGGAGTTATAGTCAGCCCTTCACCAAAAGATTTTAAGTGATTTAAATTTATTATTGAATATTCTTTCTTAAAAATATTCCTAAAACCTCTTTTAGGTAATCTTCTCTGGAGGGGCATTTGCCCTCCTTCAAACCATATAGGGAGATTTCCACCTGAACGGGACTTTTGCCCTTTATGACCTCTACAGCTTGTTTTTCCATGTCCAGAACCCGGTCCTCTCCCCACAATTTTTCTTCTTTTTCTCGATCCTCTGGAAGGCTTAAGTTCAGAAAGTTTCATAAATTAACCTCATTGGAATAGCTTTAAAGCTCTCTTACCTCAACTAAATGACTTACTTTATTTATCATTCCTCTTATTTCATTTGTATCAGCACGCTTAACCTTTCTGTTTACTTTTATTAAACCTAACCCCTTAAGAACTAACCTTTGTTTCTTAGGTCTCCCAATAGGGCTCTTTTTCAATGTGATCTCTAATTCCTTAGCCATTATCTAACCTTTTAAGATAGAAATTCTTCTACTTTCTTTCCCCTTATTTTTGCAACCTCCTCGGGGCTTCTTAACATCTTCAGTCCAGTCATAGTGGCCCTTATGAGATTATGTGGGTTATTGCTGCCGAGAGATTTCGTTAATATATCTTTTACTCCTACAACCTCCAAGACTGCTCTAGCAGGTCCTCCTGCAATGACTCCCGTTCCTCTCGAAGCCGGCTTTAACAAAATCTTCCCTGCCCCATAATGACCAATTACCTCATGCGGAATAGTATCTTTGCTTAGAGATACAT
>DATKYB010000072.1 GCA_035528715.1 Nitrospinota bacterium
TATGGCCTTTCACCGTCCCTACAGACCGGCTCTTGGCATAAAAAAGGCGTTAGAGGAGATCTTCCAGAAGAAGGACATCCTTTATGACTCTAAAGTAGCGGATGCATGCTTGAAGCTTTTTAATGAAAAGGGATTTAAGTTAAAGTAAGAAAATTAAGGCAACAATACGACGTCCTTCTTTGATCCCTTTGCTTTCACACGCAATGTTTTATGAGTATAAATGAAATTATTACACTCTATCTAAAAGAGTAATTATGAATCATACAATCGAGAAAACAGAGCAACTCAAAAAAAACTATTTTCTTAAAAAGATAAGATACATATCCAGTGTTATTCTTGCCTTTTTTTTATTTGTATTGGCATTGAGTTTTGACGCTTGGGAAAAAGTATCTGAAATTGTTAAAAAACATGAAAATATAGAAATTGACGAGATAATACTTGTATTAGCGATTCTCACTATTGTTTCTTTAATTCTTTGTAAAAGGAAGAATAGAGAACTTAAGCATGAAATAACTGAGCGCGATAAGATGGGGAAGAACTTGAAAAATACTACGGAACAATTGAAAACCTTTAATGAAGCAAACAAAAAACTTACCTCTATGATTTCTAACGAAGAATTGCTCCCCTGGATAGCTGAACAGGCTGCCAAGCTTCTTAATGTTGATGCATGTAATTACCGGATAAGAGAGGGGAATTATCTTGTCAGAGGTGGTGGCACCAGAGAGGCTTTAGCGATATTGCCGAAGGAAAAGATAAAGATAGGTGAGAGTCTAAGTGGTCGGATTGCAAAAGAGAATAAGCCGATTATCATAACAGATGGTTTGTCTGATGATCCAAGGCTTCTTCCTGAGCACAGGAAGAAAGCAGCAGAATATGGTTTCAGGTCTGCACTTGGTGTTCCCATGTGTATAGATAAAGAGAATGTAGGAGTTTTAATTGTTTTATCAACTCAGCCAAGAGAGTTTACAGAGGCTGATAGAGAACTTTTATTTGCCTTTGCAAATCAAGCTGCTATTGCTATTGAGAATGCAAAACTTTTTAAAGATTTGAAAAAGGCAAAAGATGAATTAGAGATATCGAATAAGAATTTAGAGAAGAGGGTTACGGAGAGATCAAAAGAACTAAAGGAGATGCAAGCACACCTCATTTATTCTGAAAGGTTGACAGCTTCAGGCAGATTAGCAGCTGGAATGGCTCGCGAGATTAGTAATCCTCTTCAAGCCATTGATTGCTTTATTAGTTCTGTTATGAAGAATATTGACAAGAAGAGCCAGGATAGAGAGTATTTAGGGTTAGCCAAGGAAGGGATTAATAGGATAGAAGCGATTGTGAGAAAACTTTTAGAATTTCATCGTCCAGAAGCAATAAAAAAGAGGTTAGTGGATATAAACTCAATTATAAAAAATACCCTTTCTCTAACAAGGAATCAACTTTTACAAAAAAATATAGTTGTTGTAGAGGACTTTTCCGCTGATTTACCAGAAGTCAATGTCTCTCCCCAACAGTTTCATCAGGTCTTATTAAACCTTATAACAAACGCAGAGGATGCAATGCCAGACGGGGGTGAATTAAGGATTAAAACAAGGAATAGTAAGCGAGCAGTTTATATCGATATAAGTGATACAGGAGCGGGTATGCCTGAAGAGTTGTTAGGGAGAATATTTGAACCCTTTTTTACTATCAACAAGAATAAGGGTATTGGATTGGGGCTTTCTATTTCTTATGGGATTATAAAGGTTCATAATGGGGAGATCCTCGTAAAAAGCAAAGAGAAAGAAGGCTCAAATTTTACTATAAAACTTCCTGTAGAGAAATAATTATCAAGAACTCTGCTTTCAAATACCGACTGAAAAAATCAAGGGTGTCCTTCTTTGGTCCCTTTGCTTTCGCACGCAACAAAGGGATAAATATCACAAATCCCAAATTATCAGTTGATATTTTCTTCCTTTAATATTATCTTTAGAAAAATCATTCATTTTCCAAATCGAGGTTTTTATGCCAAAGATACCACGATGCATGAGCACGCAGCACCCGGACAATGTCCGCCTCCCCTTCTTTGTCGAGGAGAGCCTTATCGACAAGGAGCATGAGGTGATTGAGGCGTATTATGCCTTTTCCCATCTCGGATGCGATGAGCAGATGTGGGACTGCGAGGGAAAAGAGGTGGATAACTATGTGGTGAAGAAGCTCCTCATGAAATACGAATCCTTTTTCAAGGAAAAGGTTTTAGGGAGGGATGTCTTTCTTACGCTTCGCGTCCCGAACCCCTCGGTTGAGCGGGCCGAGGCCAAGATACTCCTGGAGACACTGGAGAGCCTCCCCCGCTCCTATGATGCAGCCAAGCTCTTCTATAAAGAAGATATTGCTCCTATCTTTGAAATCATCCTTCCCATGACCCTCACCCACAAAAGCCTTGAGAGAATTTATCGGTATTACAGGGATTTTGTTGTGGGAAAGCAGGAGATGCCCTTCAGAGATGGGGATATTACCATAAAGGAATGGATCGGCGAGTTCAAGCCAGAAAGAGTGAATGTTATCCCGCTTTTTGAAGATACTGACCGTATGTTAAACGGTCACAAAATCTTAAAAAAATATTTAGAGGATAAGAAGCTAAAGTATCAGCGGGTCTTTCTGGCTCGGTCTGATCCAGCCATGAACTATGGCATTGTGAGTGCTGTTCTTTTAAACAAAATCGCCCTTTGGAAACTTCAAAGATTAAGTGAAGAGATAGGGATTGATATCTATCCGATTATAGGGGTCGGTTCTGTTCCCTTCAGGGGGAATCTCAAGCCCTCAACTGTTGAAAGAGTCCTTCATGAATATCCTTCTGTTCAGACCTATACCATCCAATCGGCATTTAAGTATGACAACCCTGCAGAAGAGGCAATCGAGGCGATCAACAAAATAAAGAGGCACAAGTGTGGTCAAACATTAAAGGTTGTTGAGAAGAGGGCTCTGGATATCATCAAGAGATATACCCATGAATATCAGAAGATTATCAAGGGGATGGCACCCCTGATCAATGAGGTGGCAAAGTATGTCCCAAGCCGAAGGGAGAGGAAGCTTCATATCGGACTTTTCGGATATGCCAGAGAGATGAAGGGGATTAGTCTGCCCAGAGCCATACAGTTTACAGCGGCCCTTTATTCCATCGGTCTTCCGCCTGAGATCTTTGGTCTTGGAAGCTTAAAGAGAGAAGATGTCGATTTTATCAAAGAGGTCTATATCTATTTTGAAGAGGATCTTATGGATGCGCTTAGGTATCTCAATAAGAATTCCTTAAAACTCCTTCCGCCGAAGATAAGGAATCAGATCAAGAATTTTCTAAAGAGGTTCGATTTTGATATCGGGAGTGATGCTGAACATATAGAGCTGACAGATAAGATCAGAAAACTTATTGATGAGAGGTCTCAGCAGAATATCCAGGAGTTTGTCGTTAATGCGGCCTATCACAGAAGATTTCTGGGATAGATTTTGTTTGATGATGAAAATAGGATTTTGAGACTAAAAATCTTTACAAGAGGTCTTTTTTCTTTTCCTCAAATTCTTGCTTGTTAATCTCTCCTTTTGCATATCTCTTTTTAAGGATATCGAGTGCGCTCTCCTCTTCTTTTGAAAAGAGTTCTGGCTTTCTTGTTAATGTAATCCATCTCACAAGAAAGATAATAACCACAATGGTCAAAACCAAAAAAACAATCATAAACAAGGGGCCGAACCATCTCATCATTCCAAACCCCCAGTGCATCATATCAGGTCCTATTCCATATCCCTCTCTATATTGCGCATGTGCAGGTTCAAAGGCAGAGAAGATAAATAAAAGAGATAAACAAAAGGTCATCAGCCGTGATTGAAACATTTTCATTATAAAAACCCTCCTTTCATTAAAGATAGGAGTTTAGGACAGGTTTTTCTCTTTTTCTTGGCCCGAAAGAATGATTTGCTAAATATTGCCAAAGGAGTCCAACAAGGGAGTTGTCGAGGTAGGAACGTATCGATACATAACAGCTGCCGCAGTTGTTGTTTGGTACGAATTCGCGATGAATCTCATCAAGTGAAGTATATCTTTGGTCATGCATCGAACAGGGCTTGAGATAGCCGTCTGGCGTAATCACGAGGAAATGTCTGCCAGCGTTGCAGCCCTTGATTTCCTGGTTTTTAAAAAACTCATAGGTACCCTCAATAGTGAAATCGGCATTCAGAATATGTCCACAATTCCTTTTTTTGTACTCCTTGAGTTTGTCCAACTGGCACCGAAGTTTTAACAGGTCTTCTGGTTTTTCTATGGTGTAGCGACGCTCTTTGGTACGCAAGATGGAATAGGCACTGAAAGAGATTGAGACTCCCCAGCGCTCAGCGGTGCGCACCAGGTCCATGATATGAGGCATATTTTCATTCGTGATCGTGCTGTTGATCACAATATCATTATGCCCGAGCGAAGCCAGCTTGGGGACGAGCTTATTCAGGTGATCGTAAAGGCCTTGGAAGCTTCGCCATTCATCGTGTCTTTTGTCCGGGAAGCAAAGCGAGATTGAAAGCTGGTTCATACCTGCTTCCCTAAAATCAAGGTATTTTTCCTTTGTGAGCAGCGATCCGTTGGTAACCACAATAATATAAGGCGTGTGTTTGCCATTGGGTTTCATCGCCCGGAGGATGTCCGTCAGATCATCTCTAAGAAGAGGCTCCCCGCCAGAGACCTGCAAGATTACCGGCTTAAGAGTCTTTATCAGGTGATGATAGCCATAAGGGCCGATTCGCTTTTCTCCCTCTACCTCGCCGCCCCTGTTGCAATGATTGCAATTCGCTGTGCAGGAATGGGTCATTTCAAGAGAGACGACGGTCGGATAACCCCGAAGATATGCTGGGATCCCACGGCTTAGTATAGCGAAGGTCTCTATTTTGGTAAGTTTCCGCATGGCTGTTAATGATATCAGAAATGAAAAATTATAAAAGGTCTTTTTTCATTGATTCAAATTCTTCTTTACTGATCTCTCCCTTTTCATATTTCTTCTTGAGTGTGGCCTCCTTGCTTTTTGTTTCTGAATCGATTCTCCTCGCCATCCATCCGATGAGGAACATGACAACAAAGACAAGCAGAATAAAGAAGCCTATGATCAGTATGATTCCAATCACACCAGGCATGATGTAAGCCTCCTTTTATTTTCTCCTTAAAGAGTTATCATGGATTCAGGGTCTTTTCCCTCAATCCAGAGCTCATGCCAGTATAAAAATACCAGAAGCGGATAAAGATAGGATTCCAGGCTTAGCTTTCCTGCACTATGAAGGTATAAAAGTTTTTTTATCGAGTCAAGATGAAAATAGTCCCCCTCTTTTAATAAAGGAGAGGTCTTAAGAAGAATACTGAGTTTCTCTGTTAAATTTTTTCTGAGTACTTGATAGCCCGCCCTTCCCAGTTTTATCTTTTTCATCTCTATCGCATGATCAGGAATCAACCCTTCAAGAGCCTTTTTAAGGAGATACTTCTGAATACCATTTTTCATCCTGATTTCAAGGGGGATGCCGAGGACAAAATCTAAGAGATCTGAATCCACATAGGGAAATCTTGGCTGAATGGAGTGGGGAGAAAAGGAGTTAAAAAGATAGGTTATAACTGTTTCAGGGTTAACAAGCATCAGGTTTATCCCTACGCATTTTTCAACAGGTTTGATATCCGGTTTCACCTCGAGCATCTTACTAGCGCAGAGATCGACCAGCGTAGCAGTACTGAGACCTTCATTTCTTTTTAGGAACGGAGAAGAAAAGATAAATTTTTTTTGGAAATCTTGGAGATATATCTTGTGCCCTAGATAGGGTTCATGACCTTTTGATATATGCTCGAAGATTTTTGTTTTCAATCCAGGAAGGAGAGTCTCTCCCTTCATCTTTTCAAAAAGAGAGTTCAAGCAATAGATTGCCTGTGCAGTCGGTTTTTTTAAAAATAAAATCTTTGACCAGGGCGATTCTAAGGTTCTACAGAGATCTAACAGGGGTATTGAATCTAAAAATATCGCATCCGCTAAAGTGCCGAGGAGTACTGTATCTACATCCTCCTCAGCCATTCTTTTGGTGAGGTGATAGATCTCTGGTAGGGCATAGTAGGCACAGGGTTCAGGGCTTACTTCTACAGCGCGTGGTAAAAGGTTGATAAAGTCTTCTTCTTTAATAATCATCTCATGGTGTTTTGTCTTGAAAATATCTTTGATTCTCCTTGCCATTAAAAGCTCAGCATCCACCATTTCATCCTTTACAGTGGAATAGGCAACGCTTAGCGTGTAGGTATTGATCATCTCCACATCTTTTTGTCTGGCAAGGGCCACAAGAGCACTGGAGTCCATGCCGCCAAGGGGGATACTCAGTTCTTTATTATTTTTGATCCGTCGTGTTACGCTGGATATAAGGAGGTCTCTTACCTTTTCTATATAGTAATTTTCATCAGCTTCCGTATGGGTGCTCTGAGGTATGGGCAGCCAGTATGTCCTGGGGATTAATTCATTTGAAAATTTTGAAGAGCTGTTATTTTTGGATATCATGAGTTCAATAAAATTTCCAGCAGGGATTTTCTTTATCCCTTTAATAAGGGTAAGGGGCGGAGGCACAGCACCATATGTAAAAAAATGATAAAGTCCCTCTTCGTTTAGCTCTCTTGGAACAGCCCTGCTATGAAGAAACGTTCCCATCTGATTGGTAAAAATAATGAGACCATCTTTTTTATTTTTTTGATGAAGAATGGCATAGTAGAGGGGTCTTGTCCCTGTTTTATCACGAACGAGATAGAGAAGCTTCTTTAAGCTGTCATAGAGAACAAAAACGAATTCACCATTTAGTTTTTTAAAGGAGTTCGTTCCCTCTTCCTGATAAAGATGAATTATGGCTTCAGCATTATTTTGGGTCGTAAAAATGTAACCCTTATTTTCTAAATGAGACCGCAACTCATCACTGTTTGCCAGAAACCCATCAAAAAAGAGAAATATCTTACCCTTTTCGTCTTTTAGGGGCTGTCTTTGTTCACCAAGAGGGTTCTCCTTTTTGGGGTTATACTTTATTCCCATAGCAATCAATCGATTATCGGGAAGGAGGGATTCTGAATGGCCCTTGTTGAGACAGAGGGATTCGATCATTCGGTGAAAAAGATTGATCTCGTCCTCTTTTAGATCCCTGCCAGGGGATACCATTCCACAGAATAAGGACATCTCGATTACCTTTTGATTTTTTCAGAAGTTTTTAGTCATTGAAGACTAAGATGGGATTATCAAAATTAAGAGGATAAGGCAAGAAAAATTATAGGGGTTTTCGCTTATCTTTTGTGTAAAAAATTTTCTCTAACCATTTTGTTTAAAGACATACAACGCTAACTTGTCACTTGGAAAATATCTATTATTATTTTACCTTAGAAGTTTGAATTTCATTTAAAGTGAGGCGCTAAAATGGAAGAGAAAAAAATCTACAAAACAGGAGATGTTGTTCCCGAAACCGCACTTTATGAGTGCTCGGTTTGTAATGACCTCAAAAAACCAGTAAGGCAAAGGCTTAAAGAAGGAGAAAAGTTCCCAAGATGTAGTGGCTGTAGTGACACTGACATATGGCAGAGAGTCTCATCCACTCTTGATATGCCTACGGGATGCCATTGCTAAATTTAAAGGTAGAAATCGTCTCTCTCAAAGAGAGAAGTTATCCTCTATCTCTTTAAAAAATTTTTCTTGACACTTCCCTCCTATTAAAATATATTTATAGGTGAACAAATGTTCACTTAAGATATTCTTGCCATGAAAGAAGAACTGACAAGCAAACAGGAAAAGATTCTCTCATTTATTACTCATCATATAGAAGATAAGGGATATCCCCCTACCTTTAGAGAGATTGGACAATTCTTTGGTATGGCCAGCACAAATGCCGTAAAGAAGTTTATCAATATACTGGAGGAAAAGGGATACATTCGAAGAAGCGCAAAGAGCGCCAGGGCCCTGGAAGTCATTGACCATACCAGGAGGCAAAAGGGAATATGGGTTCCCATCGTAGGGAGGATCACTGCAGGAGAACCTATCCTGGCTGTTGAAAACATAGAGGAGAGACTCCTCTTAGACCCTTCCCTTGCCAAAAGAGAGAACACCTTTTTACTAAGGGTTTATGGAGACAGCATGATAGAGGCAGGTATCCATGATCAGGATCTGGCATTGATCAAACCTCAAAAGACAGCTGAAAACGGGGAGATTGTTGCTGTATTGGTTGATGATGAGGCCACCATAAAGAGGTTTTATCGCAAGAAAGAAAGGATTGTCCTAAAGCCTGCTAATCCAAAGTATGAGCCGATCGTTATAAAAAGAGATGCAGAGGTAAAGATTATCGGCAAGGTTATCGGGATGATAAGACGATATAAATAGAGATATGTAGACATGATGAGCGATGTAAATGAACCCATAGAAGTAGGGGCAATATTTGGCAGAGATAAAAAATTAATAAAACCGGTCTGGTTTATCTGGGAGAAGAAAAAGTACTTTATTAAGGAAATTACCTATATCTGGAAGAGCAGGGAGGATAGAGCAGACCTGTATCATTTTTCTGTAACAGATGGGAAAAATCTCTACCATATCTCATACAGCATGGAGAGGATGATATGGAGGCTTTGCAACGTAGAGCTGGAGGGATCATGAACAAAGAACGGATTGTGATGCATATTGATATGAATGCCTTTTTTGCTTCTGTGGAGCAGCAGTGCAATCCAGCGTTGCGAGGCAGGCCCATTGCAGTGATCGGTTCAAAAGAGAGGACAGTTATTACCACAGCCTCCTATGAGGCAAGAGCCTTTGGTGTGAAAACAGGGATGACCAAATATGAGGGCAAGAAGCTGTGCCCGAATCTTATTTTGGTTCGGGGGGATAATAAAAAATATACAGACACCTCGATTCGTATCATAGAAATTCTCAAGAGATTTACTCCTCTCGTAGAGGTATACTCTGTGGATGAGGCCTTTCTGGATGTGACAGGTTCGCTGTTGCTGTTTAAGACCCCGGAGAATATTGCCTCCTCAATTAAAGAGGAAATAAGAAACAATCTGGGTCTTCAGTGTTCCGTAGGCATTGCTCCGAATAAGCTTCTGGCAAAACTGGCAAGCGACATGAAAAAGCCAGATGGCATGATCAGGATAAGAAAAGAAGAGGTATCTTTCCTTCTTGAGAAATTACCCATCAAAGAGCTATGGGGAATAGGGAAAGGATTAGAAGTTCATCTTAACAGAATGGGTATTTTTACGTGTGGAGAAATGGGGCGCTATTCCGTAAGATCATTAAAAAGAAAATTCGGTATTATCGGAGAGACGCTCCACAATATGGGACGGGGCGTAGATGATTCTCCAGTGGTTCCCCTAGAAGAGGAACCAGATGCGAAGTCCATAGGCCACAGCATGACTTTCGATGAGGACATATATCATAGAGAAGATATACAGAGACAGCTTCTTCTTCTTTCAGAGATGGTAGGGAGAAGAGCGAGAAGAAATCACTATTTGGGAAGAACCGTAACCTTAAGGATAAGATATAAGAACTTTAGCACCTTTACCAAAAGACACACCATCCGTTTCTTTATTAATGATACGTTTGATATCTATCTCACAGCCCTTGATATCTTAAGATTCATAAGATTAGAACAACCGATAAGACTCTTAGGCATGAGCCTTTCCAACCTGACCAAAAATCTTCAGCTTCCTCTTTTTGCTGATAAAAGAAAAAAAGAAATTGTTACAAGGACGATGGATAATATCAATGATCTCTATGGTGACTTCACGGTAACATGGGGCTCTCTTATTCCCTGCTCGAAAGGCTCAAGGGTTATCTCCCCAAGCTGGAGGCCTTCTGGACCAAAAAGAGTGGAGTTGATAAGATAAATAAATGGGATGATCATTTCCGCTCTGACCATTCATAAAGATTCATTCATCTTCATCAGATAAAATTCTGATTTTTTTAAAGCCATGAAATAAATTTAAAAAAATTTTTTTAACTCAGCATCAGAGATATTTATTATCAAAAATTATTTTTTAAATTTTAAAAAAAATTTTTATTTTTGTTGCAAAAATTTGTTGACAGATGAGTAAAAATATAATAGTATTTTAAACATATTAATTTTAATAAGAAAAAAATGGTTGCGAAAATTTTTGTTTGTAAGACATGTGGAAAGGTAGCTTCTGGGAAAGGGCACCTTTGTTCTCCTGAAGAAAGAGAAAAAATTTATACATGTCAGTACTGCGGCTTAAAATCTATAGATCCAAGACATGTATGCCTTCCTATGATTTTCAATTTTAAGTATTCTTGTCAAACATGCGGTCGTGTATCTACATCTCAGAGTAGATTATGTAACCCTACAATAATTAATGGAGGAGGTGTTAAGATGGCTGTAAAGAAAAAAGCAGCGAAGAAGAAGGTAGCAAGGAAGGTAGCAAAGAAGGTAGCGAAGAAGAAGGTAGCAAGGAAGGTAGCAAAGAAGAAGGTAGCAACGAAAAAGAAAAAAAGATAATTAATATTATATAAAAAGAAAGTCTCAAGGTAAAAAGAACATTCTTTTGGTTGAAGTGTCTTCTGAAACCAAAAGGATAAGTAAGTTTATTTTTTTAAAAATTTTTTCCCGTTCGTAATTAGGTAAACCTATATTACAGGGTATCTTTTCTTTTCGTAAATCATTTATCGATACCTAGTAATATAGGTTTACTTATTTCTTTTTAATCAAGATAAATCCGTACAGTATCTAAAAGCGTATCTAAATTTTTCCTATCCTGTTAATTTATTTTATAAAGTTTTTACTGTCCAGACATTTAGAGAGAATAGCTCTAAGTTTGTTCGCATATATTTTTTGGTGATATATCATTGAGAGAAGAAAAAGAGAAGAGAAGTTTTATCAGTATGCCTTTGAAAAGATAACCCTCTTATCTGACTTGTTCTTACAGATAATACAAGAGCCTTCTTCTTTATTAGATTCTAAAGGGATGCATCTTATCGTTGCCTTTGTATCTTCCTGAACCTTATCTTCGCACTCAGCTGAACCACACCAGTGGGCATGAACAAAACCACCTTCATGAGAAATAATTTTTTTTAGTTCATCATAGCTGTCTGATCGAAAGCTATTTTTTTCTCTAAAGTTTTCTGCCTTTTTAAAGAGACTTTCTTGAATGTCTCCAAGGATTTTTTGTATCGTATCTATCATATCAATTATCGGGCAAGAAATCTTTTCACCAGTATCCCTTCTGACTAAGATTACCTGCTTCTTGGCAACGTCCCTTGGACCTATTTCCATTCTGAGTGGAATTCCTTTTTGCTCCCACTCGTGATATTTCCATCCTGGAGAATACTCTGGTCTATCGTCAAATTTCAAAGTAAAAAGGTTTTTAGCTTTTTCCTTTAGTTCTTCATAAATAGATACACACATGTCCAATTCTTTCTTTTGAGTAAAAATAGGGATGATGACGAGTTGAGTTGGTGAGAGTTTTGGAGGGATAACAATCCCCTTATCGTCACCGTGTGCCATTATCAGAGCACCGATGAGCCTGGTACTTACACCCCAGCTTGTAGCCCATACATAGTTTCTTTCTCCATCTTTATCCTGGAAGGTGACATCAAAAGCCTTTGCAAAATTTTGCCCAAGATTATGAGATGTTCCGGCCTGCAAAGCCCTTTTATCTTGCATCATTGTTTCGATCGTATAGGTTGTCTCCGCTCCTGCAAATTTTTCCTTTTCTGTTTTTGTGCCAGTGATTACAGGAATCGCCATATATTCTTCGACAAATTTTTTATAGACGTTTAACATCCTAAGCGTCTCTTCCTGACATTCTTCTCTTGTGGCGTGGGCTGTATGTCCTTCTTGCCACAAGAATTCTGACGTTCTTAAGAATAATCTTGTTCTCATTTCCCATCTTACAACGTTGCACCACTGGTTAATAAGAACCGGTAGGTCTCGATAAGACATGATCCACTTTTTAAACATTGCCCATATGATTGTTTCTGATGTTGGCCGAACAACAAGCGGTTCCTCTAATTTCTTTCCCCCTCCATGTGTTACCACAGCACATTCTGGAGCAAATCCTTTTACATGCTCTGCTTCTTTCTTTAAAAAGCTTTCTGGAATGAAAAGAGGAAAATAAGCATTTTCATGCCCGGTCTCTTTAAACATTCTATCCAGTATTTCCTGAATACTTTCCCAGAGGGCATATCCATTGGGACGAATGACCATACAGCCTTTTACTGGAGAGTAGTCTGCAAGTTGAGCTGCAGCGATGACATCAGTATACCACCTGGAATAATCCTTATCTTTTTTTGTAATCTTAAAAGCCATTTATCGATTCCTTGCGAAGAAAGATTTGAAAATCATATTACTAAAAATAGGGTGGTATGTTAATATAATTAATAAAAAGTGTCAATGAATAATCGTTTTATATAAAGACGATATGAACGAAAAAAATTAGAGACAGATGCAGGGAAATACAAAACATGGATTTAAAATTTATTGCGGATGACCATTTAGGAAAACTTGCAAGATATCTGAGAATCATAGGACTCGATTGCCTTTATTTCAACTCCATATCAGATAAGGAATTGATGAAAATATCTGAAAAAGAGAACAGGATTATTCTCAGCAGAGATTGGAATCTCTACAGATTTGCCCCCTCCCAGAGATACTTTTTTATAAAATCTCAAAAGGCGCTGGAGCAGCTTAGAATGGTATGCGATCATTTTAAAATCGATCCTTTTGAAAAGATCTTTGAAAGATGCATCGTTTGCAACTCCCTTTTGGTTGATATTAATAAAGAAGATGTCAGAACAAAAGTACCCCCTAAATCTTATAAATGGAAAGAAGAGTTTCATCAATGTAGTGGTTGTAAGAGGATTTATTGGTCAGGGACTCACCACGGGGAAATGATGAAGAATATTAAAAAGATCTTTTCTTATGAATAGTCTTTATAAGTCGCATAGAAAATCGCTCCGGAGTTCATTTTTAAAATCTTTAAGAAATATATGAGAAAATCAATTAAAAATTCCTTATCATACGTGATAAAGGCTAAAAGTTATAAAAAATTTTCCTTGCTTTTTTCCTCGATTTGATTAACGTATCTATTCAATATTTTAAAACCGGGCTGATAAAAATATCATTTTGAGAAGATTTTTATGATACGTAATGGAAAAATCAAGGTAGAAAAGGTCGATATTCCGATAGAAGAACTCCCAGATAAGTTTGAGGGGCTCAGAATTGTTCATATCTCAGATATCCATATAAAGAGATTTGGAAAGAGAGAAAAGAAGATTGTCAAAATCATCAATGAGTTGAATCCCAGCGTCTTATTTATTACAGGAGATATTGTTAGTCGTGATGTCTTAAAGGAGGTTGAAAAATTCTGGTGGGGCATCAAGACAAAATATGGTATATGGGCTGTCCAAGGAAACTGGGAACATAAATATTCAATGACAGGTGAAAGAGTGAAAGAGGTTTATAAGAAATATGGAGTAAAACTCCTTATTAATGAAAGCGATAAATTATATATAAAAGATAATTATATTGGGATAATAGGTATCGATGACCCATTTACATTTCATGATAATATGAGTAAAGCATTGGGTGGATTACCTGAAGATTCTGTAAAGATTCTTCTTTCTCACTCTCCGAGCATAATAGATGAGGCATCGGAAAATGGTATTTCTCTGGTATTGACAGGACATACCCATGGAGGTCAGATAGCTATTCCCGGAATTGGTGCGATAGTAAAGCGAAGGGACTGTAACGGATATGTTTCTGGTAAGTATACGAGAAATCAAACCCAGATTTATGTTAATAGGGGAATCGGTACTTCTATACTGCCTATAAGATTATTTTGCCCACCTGAGATTACCTTAATTAAGTTAAAGAGGGACAGTTCTCAATCTGATCCTTGCTGGAGACATGAAAGATGATTTCTCTCAATCGCTGGATAATAGTCCTTGCGATAGCAATATTTTTAATATTCGCAGGAACAGTCCTCTTTTTAGGATAGTAATCTGAGAATAATAAATCTTTCTTAACTTTTTAAAATCACAAACAGAGCGTCGCTCGCAAGAAATCTCAAAAAGTGTATAAAAAAAGTACGAAACTTCCCTACTTATTGAAATTAAGAAGATTAAAGATGTTATAAAATTTAAAATTTAAAGGAGGTGTCCTATGCGGAAATTATTTGTTTTGACTGCTCTTTTAGTCATCTTTTTTGCATTTGTGGCATCTGCTAAAGAAAAGTTTGAGACAGACACTATCAAAACTTCTGCTGGGGAGCTTAAGATTACATTTATAGGGCATGGTACGTTGATGTTTACCTTTGACGGAAAGATTATCCATATTGATCCAGTAAGCAGAGAAGCCGATTATAATAGGCTGCCAAAGGCAGATATTGTTTTGGTAACCCATGAGCACCGAGACCACTTTGATAGGGATGCGCTGAAGATTCTTCGTACTGAGAAAACCAAGCTTGTGCTGACAGAGGTCTGTGCACTTAAGATCGAAGGCGGTATTGTTATGAAAAATGGGGATGTCAAAACCATTGAGGGATTAACAATAGAAGCTGTGCCTGCTTATAACATCGTTCATATGAGACAAAAAGGGGTTCCCTTTCATCCGAAGGGTATTGGTAATGGCTATGTGATTACCTTCGGTAACAAAAGAGTTTACGTAGCTGGTGATACAGAAAACATTCCAGGGATGAAAAAATTAAAGGAGATCGATATCGCATTCTTACCGATGAACCTCCCATACACGATGACTCCTGATATGGTCGCTGATGCCGCAAGGGCTTTTAAGCCAAAAATCCTTTATCCCTATCACTTCGGTGAAACCGATACATCCAAAATTGTAGATTTACTTCAAGATACCAGAGAGATTGAGGTTCGCATCCGCAATATGAAGTAGTATTCGTTTTTGCTCAAACTTTATGCAAATTAGCAAATTTTGCCACTTGATGTGATAAACTACAAAATAATTTTTTATTGACATTTTCAAAATTACATCATACCTTACTTTTTAAATTATCAACCTAATTAAAAGGAGGGTTTTATGAAGATAAATGCTATTTTTTGCAGAAGGTTTTTATTGCTTGCCTTTATTGTGATCTTTATCAGTGGTTGTGCCTCATCCCTTACTGAACCTTTCGGAAAATTTGGCACGCCAGAAGAGTTTACTGCTGCGAAGGCTGCTATTAAAGAGGCACAGCGTGCTGGTGCCAATACAGACAAGGCTAAGACTTTAATGGCTAAGGCAGAAGAAACCTACCGGGCGTGCAAAACAGATAAGGGGATTGAGCTGGCTATAAAAGCAAAAGAGGAAGCAGATAAGGCTCTTGCCCTGGTTGAGCCGAAAAAAGTAGCAGGAGTAATGATGCCGGCAGAGCCAATAGTTGAGAAGAAGATCGTCCTAAGAGGTATTAACTTTGATTTCAACAAGGCAGAGATAAAGCCTGAATTTAAGCCTGTATTGGATGAAGCGGTGAGAATACTGAAAGATAATCCTAAAGTTAATGTTATTATTGGGGGGCATACGTGCAACATGGGACCTGATAGGTATAATGAACGCCTTTCTGAGAGGCGAGCGAGTTCTGTAAAGGAATATTTTATTAAACAGGGAGTTGACTCCAATCGATTAAAGTCCATTGGTTATGGAGAGTCAAGGCCAATAACGGACAATCGAACCTCAGAAAAAAGGAGAATGAATCGAAGGGTTGAAATAAAAGCAGTTAAATAGGTCATGCATCGAGCAAAGATTTTATCCATTTTCATTTTTGGCCTTGTTATCTTTTTTTCTATTCATGCATTTTGTGAAAATTTCTCTGAGGTAGAAAGGAGCTTCGAGAAATTTAAAAAAGCGTGGATAGAAAAGCTTAATAGAATAGAAAAAGCAAATCTTAAAAATATCAGAATAGGAAATTCAGGAGAACCTTTCAAGGCAGAATATATTGGGTACGGTAAAAAGTTCAATCATACTATCAAAAAAACTAAATCTTCCTTAACACCCTTTATTGGGATACTCACCTATTATGAAATAAAATATGTAAGTATTGGACGGGACAAAAAAGCGGTCAAAAAGGGTCCTTTCAAAATTCGTATGAGTACAAAAGTAAAAGAGATTTTCAGATATACAAGGGGGAAATGGGTTTATTAGAGACTTTAGTTAAGATACCCTTTTTCTTTTAGCTCTTGATAGATTGTATCGGCCCTCTCTAAGCTGTCGAATACTAAAACAGAGGTTATTGTAGCTTGGCTAACGGCATCAACCCTTGAGTCAAAGTCAAAAGGGTTATAAAGATACTTCCCAAGGACGCGGTTTTTCATCTTTTTTAAATCTTCTTCATTCCATTTTACGTTTCCATATTTTGTTAAGGCTAATGGAACAAGATTGACAACTTTGCCCTTTGAGTCAAAAACAAAGATGAAATGGGTATTTTCGCATGCATCACATATGGCCGTTCTGCTGGCTACTTTGGCAAAGAGTTTTTCGCCCTCATTTTTTTTGCTCATGCTTCCCATATAGACGATTTCATTATTCTTTAATTTTATTTCTTTGAATTCTATTATTTCATTCCCCACTTCTTTTAGCCCTTGTTTTACCAGACTAATCAATTTTTCTTCAGAGATATCAGGCTTAAGGGGTTTGAGGGGTTCAGGAGGCCCTTCTTTCTTTGTCTTTTTTATCGTGGCAATTTTATATGTCATGATTGTACGGGCATCTTCAAGATAGGGAGAGTACTCCTTAATAAGACCAAAGTGAGCCTTGGCTATGACCATTTCATCTGGAGATTTTCTTATAAGAATATGAAAAGGGGCTCTACTGCTACCAACGACATCGAGTATCTTAAACTTAATATCAGGGATAATAGGATAGGAGATATTGTATCTTTTTTTAAAGGTTTGTATTTCTCTTTCATTATTTCCAGCAGCAATTCCTATCATCTTTATCTTTCCTTTAGTCGCAGGGTCTTTTTCTATAGCTTCATGTAAATTGGTAAGTATAGGTGCCTGATTTTGACAATTAGGACAGTAGACATTTAACATTTCTAAAAGGATGAGCTCTCCTTTAATCTCTTTGAAGCGAAACTTTGCTTTTTTAGAGAGGCCAAGATATTTTAGGTCTGAAGAAGAGAGCTTTTGTTCGATCAAGATATTTGGAAATTCTTCGCCGACCATTAATGCTCGGGTTCTTTGGGCAAATGCTGGGCTTGTAGCGATTAGTAAAAAGACAAATAGGAAAAAATAAAAAAAAGTTTTCTTTAGAAAAGATTGATTCATTTTGAAATTTCCCTTATGTTTTTTAGATTTTTAAATTTCCTTCCAACCCAAAGACTTTTTGACCCTATTTTGGGGATCGATTATTAAACCCTCTGTATCTTCTAAGTTTTCAATAAATTTTATGCTCTTATCAGGACCAAGAACAAAGGCAGTAGTTGCCAGGGCATCTGCAGCCATGGTGTTTTCGGCAACCACGCTTACGCTTAAAGATTGATGGGGAGAAAATCCCGAAGCAGGATTAATGATGTGATGGTAAATTTTATCTTTATCATAGAAGATTTCATAATTTCCTGATGTGGCAACTGCCCTATTATAAAGGGGAATAATTGTTTTATATCTTTTATTCTCATGAGGGTCTTTTATAGCTATCTTCCAAGGGATATTCTCTCTTTTTCCCCCTAATGCCCTTATATCTCCTCCAGCATTGATTAAAGCATGTTTGACTCCCTTTTTTTGTAATAGCTCAATCCCTTTATCTACGATATAACCCTTTGCGATACCATCAAAAGTAATCCCCATGCCCTCTTTTTGAAACCGTATCTCCTTTGAGTCAAAATAGATATTTTTGGTGTCTATTAATTTCAGGGCTTCATTAATTTTTTTTATGTCAGGAGGTTTGTTTTCTATAATAAAAGAGTCTTTATAGATATCGATAAGAGGTTTAACCGTAATATCAAAGGCACCGTTGCTTATGGAATGATAGTGGAATGAAGCACCTAAAACAGATTGAATTTCAGGCAAGACATTCTTTTGAAATCCAGTCTTGTTCAATTCAGCAACGGAAGAGTTGTCTGTGTGTCTATTCAGCATTGCTGCAAGTCTCTTTATCTCAGCAAAGGTTTCTTCAACACCCTCTTCTATCTTTGTTTTTGATGAATCGAGAAGGGTGATGGTGACATAGGTGGACATCAGGACTTTTGTCTTTTTAGTCATAAACATATCTTTTGAGAATTTAATTGGATTCAAAGGGCTGGCGAGAACAGGGTTAGCAGTGAATCCTATGCCCATTAAGCTCAAGCTTTTTAGAAAAAACCTTCTGTCTATCTTTTTGTCTAGGGAGTTTAGGTGATGATTTATCATAATATATCCTCATGGAGAATTTTTCAGGAAATTAAAAATGAATATATAAACTAAAAAGATATTCGTCAACAAAAAATATTATCTTCAATATATTTAATTTGACAAGCTGAACATAAAGCAGAACCAAAAAATTTTTTCTATGCAACTCAATGTTAAGTCAAAATCTTGACGACATTTAATATTTTTAGATAAATGAATATAAAAAGAAATATATAATCTATTGAAATTGAAAAGGTAACCGTTTTGGCATATGAGTTGTATAGATTTTTAAAATGTATCATTTAATAAAAAAGGAGGTGGATATGGCAAGGGTTAAGGCAGAGAGAAGGAAATTTTTGAGGATACCTAAAGAATCCAAAGTGAGATATCACGAATTAAAGTATCCTATGGCCAAACGCGACATAAAAAATACAAAATCAAAGAATGTTGGTGGGGGAGGGATTCTCTTTTCTTCTGGTAAATATATAGATACTGGAACGATATTAAAAATAGATATAACTGCTCAAGGTTGGGAGAAATATAGACCAGGCTTTTTTAAGGGAGGGGAGACATCTGTTTCTAAACCGATAACAGTTATTGGAGAGGTAATCAGGTCAAAGGAGGTGGTAAAGAATAAAGAGTATGACACTGCAGTGAGATTTGTCAATATCCATGAAGATGATCTTCGGGGTCTTATCGGATATATAGAAAATTATAAAAAATAATCTTTTTAAACTAAGAAAGGCTCATCTCATCAAATGATATCAGTTTTAGATTCATCTCCTTTATAACCTCTTTTAATCGAGGGTCAATCAACATCCTCAGCTCCCTGTATCGATGTTCAGGTCCGTATTTACCATATCCTGGTTTTGAGGTTTTTTCTTCCATAAGGGATGGATGACACATGATTTCACTAATCCCTTCCCTACATGATTTGAGGATAGATTCGAATATATTCTCCTTTTCTTTATGTCCCATCTGAGAGATACCAAAAAAATAATCGGGATATGCGATTCGATATTTATGGAGCTTCGCTCTACTCCTCTTTGCCAAAAATGAGATCCAGCACCTCCATATGGTATTTCTTTTTAAAAATCCTCTCTGATAGATACTCGCAGTAGGCATCGCTGTCTCATTTGGGAACCGCATCTTAGATATTTTAAATTTATGAGCCAACTCTAATATTATATTTAAAACTTGAGGAAGATAACCAATATGTTTATGGCTATCAATGTGAGAGCATTCAATTCCATAGCTTAAAAACCTTTCAATTTGAGCCCTGAGTTCCTTTTTTACCTCTTCTAAATTGACCTGGTGTAATATCAGTCTCTGAATAAATTTAGGGTAACCTAAGAATCTTCCATTTTGATCTGTTAATGTTTTACATTCATTCTTAGGCAAGGTCGGTTTTCCGTAGGTTAGATTGAGATGAATCCCTACACCTAGATTGGGAGCCTGTTTAATAAGAGGTAATCCATGTTCAACCAAATTTCCATTGATGACTATACTGGTATTCGTAACAATCCCTTCTCTATGGGTCTTGATTATTCCGAGATTAATCTCCTCTGAAAGACCGAAATCATCAGCATTAATTATGACTCTTTTCATTTTTTCAACAAAAATTATTTTAATATATTAGGTTAGCTTTTGTTTTATGATGATTCAGAAGGTTCTCTTTGAGATAGTAAGCTAAAAATATGTATGTCAGTCAAAAGCATTTATATGGGCCACTTCTCTTTTTTGTAAGACATTTCCCAGAACATATATTCATAGCGTGAGCTTAAAAGAAAATAGTTATCCATCTTTGTCAATTCATCTTTCCTGGCATCTTTAGCAAGGTCATTACAGAGAATCCTCAGCCAATCTGCCAAGGCACCCCATTCTTCAGAAGAATAGGTCTTGATCCATTTTTCATAGATGGGTTGTTTGGGCATCTCCCCCTTTGCCAGCCTTTTTCCAATCTCCCAGTATCCCAACTGACAGGGAAGGAGGGAGGATATGATCTCTGCCAAGGAACCCTCATAGGCTACTTTAAGGAGATGGTCGATATAGGCCCGTGTGGTGGGTGCGAGTTCTGTTTTATTCAATTCTTTACGGCTGATTCCGATCTTTTTCGCATTGCTCCTGTGAAGCTCAAGCTCTGTGTTGAGCGTTAGATCTAGGAGCTCAGCGAATTTACCCTTAATTTTTAAATCAGGGGTCTTTGTAACAGCCAGCGAAAATATATGGGTGTAATCGAGGAGAAAGAGATAGTCCTGTTTCATGTAAAACTTGAAGTTTTTCAGGGGGAGGGAGTCATTCCCTATATCTTGCACAAAGGGATGATTCAGAAGGGCTTTATAGACTTTTGCATGCTTCTTTTTCATTTCCTCTGCAAATCCCATTTTTTCTCCTTATCTTGAGACAGATCTGTTCAATTTTTAAGTTTTTCTTTAGATGCCCCATATAATGTTTTTGCTGGACAAACATGAACCGTTACGCTTTCAACATTCTGAAATTGGGTTTTAAGGGTATATTCCACCTCTTTGGCAATGTCGTGACCTTTTTTAACCGTCATGTCTTCATCTACCTCAATGTGTAGCTCAATGATAATAGATGTCCCAACATTTCTTGCTTTAATTTTATGAGCCTCTTTAACATCTGAAATTGATAGGACCGTTGATTCAATTTCTTTTATTAATTCTTTATCTACAGAGGTTTCAATCAATTCCTTAAAGCTATTTAAGGTGATTTCACCCCCTACTTTTACAATCAGGATAGCGACAAAGACTGCTGCAAGGGGATCAAGAAAGGCTAATCCCATTTGAGCACCACTAATTCCAATAAGGGCAGCTATAGAGGATAGGGCATCAGACCTGTGATGCCAGGCATTCGCAATAATTGACGGGCTATTTATTCTTTTTCCTATAAATACGGTATATCTATATATAGCTTCTTTTACAATAATAGAAATAATCGCAGCAAAGAGAGCAAGAGATGTGGGAATGGTCATTGGGTTTATGGATGCAAGGACACCATCGTAGCCAATTTTCAAACCTATGATTATTAACCCAATACCAATGATGCCTGTGGTCACCGTTTCTATTTTACCATGACCATAAGGATGTCTTTCGTCCTTGGGCTTGCTGCTAAACTTTAGACCTGCAAGTACTATAAAATCAGTTATAAAGTCTGAAAGTGAATGGATAGCATCTGCAATCAGAACATGGCTTTTTCCTAATATACCTGCAAAAAGTTTAAATACCGTTAATAGGAAATTTATGATAAGCGCAAGTATAGTTACTCTCCTGCCTTTTTGATATCTTTCTTCTTTATCCATACGTTAATACTTTATCTTTTTTGCTAAATGTAATATATTGTATATTATCCTAAATTATAACTTCAATTTATTTGAATTAAAAGAGATATTTAATATAAAAACTCCTTAGTAACAGAAAGAAATATGATTCTTTTGAGGATGTAACAATGTTAAAATCTAAGCCAGCTCATGCGTTAAAAAGAATATCTGAGAATTATATTGCAATTTTTTTTTATCTATAGTAAAATTTTTTTGATTTGAAATACGCCCTCTTTTTTAGCTAAATTCTCACAATTCTGACAGAAAAATTTAGCGACACTTTAGTCATAAAGTAAGAAAAAAATATTAATTTATAGAATGTTATGGCGTTTTTGAATATCACATTTTTTTCTTGACAGTCAGCCTGTTTTATTATATTTTTAATCTCTGTTTTCTATCTTGTGAGTACCTATGAGTACCTAAAAAGTTTAAAATATAATAAAGGAAGGAGGTGAATTCGGAGGGTTTCGTATCTACTAAAGATACTTTATTATAAAGTATCTTGGTAAAATCTATAAAGGAGGGAGATTATATGAAGCGGAAATGGCAGCTGGGAATCATAGTTATCACAGTCTTTGCCATGATTGGTCTTCTCGGTATGAGCGGTGTTGCTAATGCATGGGAGCCGAGAAAGCCTGTTGAGATTGTCATTCCTGCTGGACAGGGGGGCGGTGCTGATGTTATGGGAAGATTTCTTGCTACCCTCTTGCAGGTCCATAAGATGGTTAAAAAACCATTTATCGTTATCAACAAGCCTGGTGGTTCTGGTGCAGTAGGGATGCAGTACATGTATTCAAAATCGGGAAATGCCCATTACTTTTTGATCAGCCTCTCAAACGTTATTACGACTCCTCTCCATACCAACTTGGGGATCACATGGAAAGACCTGACACCTCTTGTAAGAATGTGTCTTGATAGACACTGCCTGTGTACAAATCCAAAGCAACATGCTGATTGGAAAACCGTTGGAGATGTAGTCAAGGCAATCAAGGCAGCACCTAAAGGAACATATAAACTTGCAGGGACCGGTTCAAAACAGGAAGACCAGATCGTTATGCTCCTGTTTGAGAAGAAGGCCCTTGGCTCAATGGGCTGGTTAACCTATGTTCCCTTTAAGGGCGGTGGTACGGTTGCTGCTAACTTAGTTGGTGGTCACGTTGACCTCAATGTTAACAATCCATCAGAGTTTCTACCTCAATCACGAGCGAACAGAATCAATGTTATCGCGATGTTTGATAAGGAGAGACTTCCTGGCCTCCATATGATGGATGAAACAACACCACAGCCTCCTACAGTAAGAGAGTCAGGATACGATGTGGTATACGAGATGTTGAGAGGTATGTTTGGTCCTCCTAAGCTGAAGAAGGATGAGATTCAATACTATGTTGATCTTTTTAAGAAGATCAATGACACCAAAGAGTGGCATCGATACACGGATGACTACTATCTCCAGAGAGCATTCTTAGGCAATAGCCCAGAGCTCTATAAGTGGTTTGAGGAATATTCTAAGATGCATGAAGACCTATTAAGAGAAGCTGGATTGATGTAATTAAGAATTTAACTTTGGGATTGAATCAGAAGGAGAGAATGAATGCGGAAGGCAGATTTAATTACTGCGGCTGTGATTATTGTTTGGTGTATCATATCAATGATTGAAGCTACAAAGCTAAAAATAGGATGGGTAAAAAATGTGGGGCCGGGGGGAGGCTTTCTCCCCTTTTGGCTCTGTTTTCTCACAGGAATCTTTGCACTGATTGTGTTGCTACAGGTAATCTTTACAAAAGAGCCTTCTACAGAGCCCTTCTTTAAGGATAGGGAGGGGCTTAGAGCTGTGATGAAGGTTCTTGCGACTGCTGCGGGGGCTGTTGTTTGCTATACGTTTATTGGGGCATACTTTGGCAGCATGGTCTACATTGCCGTTTACATGCTCTATGTAGGGAAGCGCTCCAAGCTTCAGACGGCTATCGTCAGTATCATGGTTCCTGTTGGGATTTGGTTTATGTTCGAGTATATGCTGAAGATCCCGCTACCCAAGGGGATTGAAATATTAGATGAGCTTTGGTATAGGTATATACCATTATAGGGATAAGAATATTCTAACTTAAGAATTAGGAAGGAAGATTCGATGCTTGAGATATTTAATCTTTTAATGGGTGGATTTGCAATTGCGTTGACGCCATACAATATCTTTTGTATGGTAATCGGAGTGACTTTGGGGACGGTCTTTGGATGTATTCCTGGCTTAGGGCCGACAAACGGCACAGCTATTCTTCTCCCTGTGACCTTTGTCATCCCGCCGACATCAGCCATCATATTCCTGGCAGGAATCTATTACGGTGGATGTTATGGCGGAGCCATTGCTTCAATATGCCTCAATATACCAGGCACACCAATGGCAGCGGCTACGGCCATTGATGGCTATCCTATGGCAAAGAAAGGGGAGGGAGCACAAGCACTGATTGCTGCTGCATGGGGCTCCTTCTGGGGAGGCACGGTGGCAATGATTCTCTTTACGCTTTTTGCCCCGCCTCTGGCTGACTTTGCCTTGAGGTTTGGTCCCCCAGAATATTTTGCCATCATGATGTTGGCTTTTGCTACTTTTGCAGGATTGGCAGGGAAGAACATCTGGAAGACCCTGATCACCACCATAATTGGGCTGATCTTTTCTACCATGGGTATCGATATCGTCACCGGAAACCCCCGCCTTACCTACGGTGTACTGGAGCTGATGAACGGTATTAGCTTCCTGGTTGCTGTGGTTGGGCTCTGGGGCGTTGGGGAGATAATGGCGACAGCAGAGCTGAGCCTTGAATTCAAGGTCCTTCAGCCCGATTTTCACTACATGGAAATATGGAGAACAGGAAAGAAGATTTTAAAGTACTTTAAGGCCTCTATGATAGGCTCGGTGGTTGGTTTCTTTGTGGGAACCCTGCCAGCAGCAGGGGCAACCCCAGCTTCTTTTATCTGCTATGGTCTTGCCAAGAGTACTGCTCCACTGGAAAGACAGAAGCTATTCGGGACAGGCCATATTGAAGGGGTTGTAACGCCTGAGTGTGCGAATAATGCTGCCAGTACGGGTTCGATGTTACCCCTCTTTACCTTAGGGGTTCCAGGATCGCCAACAGCAGCTGTTCTCCTCGGTGGCTTGATGATTTGGGGATTACAGCCAGGTCCTCTCCTTTTCGTAGAGGAGCAGGAATTTGTATGGGGGCTCATTGCCAGCCTCTATGCAGGTAATCTTGTGGCTGTTATTCTTAACCTCTTTGCGATACCTGTATTTGTCTCTATACTGAGGGTTCCCTTTACCATCCTTGCACCAGTGATTGTTGTTCTCTGTCTGGTGAGTGGGTATGCCATGAATAACCTCTTTTTTGAAATATGGCAGGTTCTCATCTTTGCGGTTATTGGATATACCTTTAAGAAGCTCGACTATCCCTTGGCACCACTCATTCTTGCCCTTGTTCTCGGGCCGATGACAGAGAGAGCCCTTCGTCAGAGCCTTATTATCACTAGGGGGGATCCAACAATATTCTTTACTAGACCGATGTCAGGTACCATTATGGCAGTATCCGTTCTTCTGTTTCTGGTTCCATTCTTACCTATGATATTTGCTAAGTTTAAAAAGAAGGAAACAGGATAAGATTTTTATTTAGATAAAAATAAAAAAGGGGGAAAGTTTAAAACACTTCCCCCCTTTTTTTGTCTTTATTTATCTCTAAGGGTGGATTATTCAAATTTCATATAGTCACTGGCAGATGCCTTATTACAGATGGGACAGGTATCAGGTGGATTATTCTCTACAGTGTAACCGCATATTGGACAAACATAGTAGGTCACCTTCTCCTCTTTCCCCAGATTCTCTAAGGCCTTATTATAGAGTCCGGCATGAATCTTTTCTACTTGATTGGCATAATTAAAACTTATCATGGCCTCTTTGTTTCCCTCTTCCTTTGCATCCTTTATCATTTCTGGATACATGGTCTTAAACTCATGCGTTTCTCCCCCAATGGCCTCTTGAATATTCTCGCTTGTACTCTTGATCCCTTGAAGTACCCGAAGATGATTGTGGGCATGGACTGTTTCGGCCTCAGCAACAGCCCTGAAAAGCCTTGCAACCTGAGGATATCCCTCTTCTTCTGCCTTTTTAGCAAAGGCAAGGTATGTTCTGTTTGCCTGAGATTCTCCGGCAAAGGCATCTTTGAGGTTCTTTTCTGTCTTTGACATGAAAACTCCCTCCTTCATTTAGTGTTAATAGGTTAAAATTTCATGAATAATTTTTTGAATCTCTTTCCTCATTTTTGGCAATAGAGTAATAAATAATAGATAATCTTGCAACTGTCAACGAACTTTTGCTTTTTTTTAATATTTTTTCAGATTTTTCCAAATATTTATTTCAGAAATCAATAGGAATGTTGACTGGTTCCGTGTAAAAATCCTTGAATTTGTTTGATTATGAGGTAATATTGATAAACCAAACCAAAAAATTTTCTTATAATTTATGAATTTAGATTCCATATTAAAAAAGTGTTCTATATTTAGCTTTCTTCCTGAGAGGGATTTAGATAAGGTAAAAAAGATTGTTCATGAAAAGGTCTATAAGAAGAATGAACATATCTTTCATGAAGGAGAAAAGGCGAGGGGATTTTATATCTTAAAATCAGGCAAAGTAAAGGTTTATAAGACCTCCATGGATGGAAAAGAGCAGATTCTCCATATTATTTCAGAGGGTGAATCTTTTGGTGATGCTGCTGTTTTTCATGGTGAGACCTATCCTGCCAATGCCCAAGCCATGACCGATTCTCATTTGATATTTATTGAAAAGATGGACTTCATTCGATTAATCAAAGAGTTTCCAGATATCAGTCTTAAGATAATGGCCAGTCTTTCAGCTATGTTAAGGGATTTTACCAGGCTTGTAGAGGACCTCTCATTAAAAGAAGTCTCTTCTCGAATAGCAAAGTATTTCTTGGAACAGTCAAAGAATCATGGCAAAAAAACCCTTGAAGGGCCTAGATTCACATTAGATCTAAGTAAGACCCAGTTAGCTTCACGCCTTGGAACAATTCCTGAAACTCTTTCTCGTTCTTTAAGCAAATTGAAAGAAAGGGATATCATCAGAGTGGATAAAAATGACATTGTGGTATTAGAAGAGGATGCCTTACAAAAGATTGCCGAGGGTTTAAAGAAAGATTAATTATGGAAATTTTGATTGATGGATATAATCTCTTAAATGCCCTGCCAGTGCTCAAGCGCTCATCTGTGAGTGAAGAAAAAAAGAGAGAATATTTGATCAAGATTCTCGATTCTTATCAAAGATTAAAGGGGCATCAAATCGTTCTCTGCTTTGATGCCTACAGGGGTTTTTCCCTCTTTGATATGATAGACGATTCTTTAGGTATCAGGATTATCTATACGGCTAGGGGAAGGACTTGTGATGATTATATAAAGGAGTTTGTGGAGGAGGAGCATAGGGAGAAGAGGCTCCATTCAGAGAAACTTCTGGTGGTGACTTCAGATAGGGAGATCATCAATTATGTTCAGCGCTTTTCTATTGAGGCTATCTCATCTAAGGAGTTTTATAGCCGTCTTGAAATGGCAGCGAAGATAAAAGGGAAAGAAGAAGCTGAGGATGATTTTAAGCCGTGGGAAAAAACAACTAAAAAGAAGGGTCCTTCTAAGCGGCTTAGTAAAAGAGAGAGAAAAAGAAGGAATCTCTTGAAAAAGCTATAATTTTATTACGTTATATCTCCATCATAACCAATTAAGAATTCATTCCATTTTCTTAACCAATTTCGTTTGCTGGGATTGAGTCTGTGTGATATAATCCAAAAAATTTTTGCATTTTTTTAACCCTATCTAGTAAGAATTGAAGAGATAGAAGGCAAGAATATCATGAATTTCTTTCGAGATTTTAAATTTTTTTGCTTGGATCATTCTCTCTTAGTAAGAAAAACAGCAAGATTCGTCAAGCGCATGCAGAAAGAACTGAGAAGACCCTCACTTGTATCAATTGAATTGACAAATGTATGCAATGCAAATTGTATTATGTGTTCCAGAAGATATATGACACGCAGGGTGCACCACATGTCTCTTGACTTAGCCAAACATATCATAGATGAGTGTAAAAAAGAAAAAATCAGGTCTATAAATCTGTTTTGGATGGGCGAAACGATTCTTTATCCCCATCTCGAAGAAATATTGGAATATATTAAAGCAGAGATACCCAACACCAAGATCGGCCTTAATACGAATGGCGAGTTTCTTACCCAAGAAAAGGCAAAGATTATCTTAAATTCTAGCATTAGTAATCTTAACTTTAGTATTGATGGGATTTCTAAGAAAACCTATGAAAGTATCAGACAAAACGTATCCTATGAAAAGGTTGAGAATAATATTCATGGATTCCTTAAAATGCGAAATTCTATGGGTAGAGAAGACCTTAAGGTAGGTGCATTTTTGATTAAAATGGATAAAAATTCTGAAGAAGCAAAATTATTTAAAGATAAATGGAAACCTTTGGTCGATAAAGCAGATACCGTTGCTTACTGGAATTGGGGAGGTACACAAAAGGATAGGGCTTTAGGGGATCATAAAAGGCGGAGTATTCAAACGTTTAATTTCCCCTGTCAAAATCTATGGAAAGAATTAGTGATAAGTAATGACGGAAGGGCAACCATGTGTTGTGTGGACTATAATATTACCGAAGAGATAGGCCTTATTAATAATAACTCAATAATGGAGATATGGCGGGGATTAGCAATGCAGAGATTAAGGAAAATTCATATGCAAAAGCGGTATAAAGAGTTAGAGATGTGCAGGGATTGTAATCGATTTACATTTCAGATGAACTCATCATGGGAGCGTATGTGGGCATAATTCTAATCTACTGTATTAAATGAATACGAAAAAGCTTAAAATGGTGAAGATTAGAAAGGAGGTGAAATAATGAAAAAGGTGGCTTATCTTATTACGAGAAATGGGACCAGAGAATTAATTGAGGGATGTTTACTTTCAACTATAAGCAAAGGGAGTCATGGTGCGAAGGTCTTGGCCCTCCATTTTGCCGAGGATGGAGTGTATCATCTCATAAAAGGAACGACAACCGGAGAGAAGATTGAGAAGGCAATCAAGGAACAAGGAGTAAAGGTCTTAGCCTGTGAATGTTCTGTAGAGAATCGGAATATCAAGGATAAGATTATCGATGATGTGGATATGGGTCATTTTGCCGATTTTTATGAGGCAGCAGCTGAAGCTGATCACGTCATTGCGATATAGAAATTTTAAAAAGGCAGAAATGTCCATTTTTTCAAAAAAAGACAAATAGTGTTTGACACTTATATAATTATTAGATATTAATTTATTGCATCTATTTTTAAAAAAGCTTTTATATGTTTTGGGAGGAAATCAATGATTGATAAAGATACAGCACCATTGGATGCCCTGAAGATTGCCTTTAAAAGAGAGTGTGAGACCTATGATATTTATAAAAAGGCAGCAGAACTCGTTGATGCTCCCGGTGCAAGAGAGATGTTTCAGTTTCTAGCAGAAGAAGAAGAGAAGCATAAAAGGCTTATCCAGCAAGAGATGGAGAAGGAGATATATAAAGAGATGTGATTTTAGATTTTAAAAAATTTAGAGGGAGGCCAGAATGGATAAATATGTATGTATTGCATGCGGATATATTTATGACCCAGAAAAGGGAGACCCAGACAATGGGGTAGAGCCGGGAACCCTCTTTGATAATCTGCCTGATGATTGGGTATGTCCTACTTGTGGTGCAACTAAGGATATGTTTGAAAAGGCCTAAGAAAACAAATTATAGCAATAAATGAGACGAAGATAAAAAAAGGGAAGGATTATCTCTTACTATAAAGGCAACCGCAGTAATTTTGGCGATAGAGATTATATCTTTTACTTAACTCTATACTCTTTTTAAAGCCATCCTGCTTTTTAAAATCTGCGGCTAGAAAGTCTGCTTTATATTTTTCAGAGAGAGATCTGCCAAGACTATTTATTAAATTGGCATTTTTGTGGGGGCTTATTGTTAGTGTGGTTGTAAATATATCATACCCTTTTTCTTTAGCTATTTTTGCTGTTTTTTCTAATCTCATGAGAAAGCACCTTTCGCACCTCTTTCCTCCTTCAGGTTCATTTTCAAGCCCCTTCGTTAAAGAAAACCAGATATCAGGGTCATAGGGAGGATTTAATAAATTAAAATTAAACTCTTCTGCTATTTTTTGCAAATCTCCCCACCTTAATTCATATTCTTCTTCTGGATAGATATTTGGGTTATAAAAATATCCTGTTATTTCATATTCTTCGTCTAAAACGTGAGCAACATGAGTGGAATCAGGAGCACAGCATATATGCAGAAGTAATTTTGGTCTTTTGATTGTTATTCTATTTTTCATAATGCTGCAAAATTTGGTTTTAGCTTTATTCCTTGATAAGAGTCTCTTTTTTTGAGTTCTTTATTTACTGCATTGATAACCTTGAGTTTATTTAAAGACCATAAGGGAGCTATTAATTTATCCCTTGGAGGGTCCCCTGTAAGCCTGTGGATTACAGTGGAAGGATGGAGATGCTCTAAGAAATCACATATAAGGCTTACAGCATCTTCCATTTTCAGAATTTTAATCTTTCCCTCATTATACATGTTAGCTAATACGGTTCCATCCACAACAAATAAGAGATGGATTTTTACACCGTCAATCTTTAAATCCGCCAGGAATTTTGCTGTTTCAATCACCTCTTCTCTTCCTTCCTGGGGAAGCCCTATGATGACATGAGTGCATATATGGATATTTCTTACCCTTGTCTTGTTAACTGCATCAGTAAACTCCTTTAATCCATGACCCCTGTTAATCTTTTTCAATGTATTTTCATGGATGGATTGTAGCCCATATTCAACCCAGACGGTATAGGTTTTGGCATATTCTTCCAACAGGTCGAGGATTTCATCTGACACGCAGTCTGGCCTTGTGCCTATTGATATACCAACGATATCTTTGAACTTGAACGCTTCATCATAAATCTTTTTTAATTTTTCTAAAGGGGCATACGTGTTAGAGTAAGGCTGAAAATAAACGATAAACTTCCTTGCCCTTCTTGCCTTTGATAAAAATTCTTTTCCTTTAATAATCTGTTCTTTGATTGGTATGGGTGGGTTTATCGATTGAGGCCTTGGGCCTCTGCTAAGGCAATAAATACAACCCCCTTTGGATATCCTGCCGTCTCTGTTTGGGCATGTAAGACCTGCATCAACAGTAATCTTATATACCTTGCATCCGAACCTTTCTTTTAGATAGGAGTTAAGATCGTAATATCGCTTGTTGTTTTGCATGCCCATCTTCCAAGAGGTAAATATTTCAATGCCTAGCTAAATTTTGTGTTATAATAGCAAATGGAAACAACCAAGTCAAAATATCATCTATAGAGCAGCACCGGTTATGTATTTTTACCAAAAAGATTATGATGTAATCGTAGTAGGGGCTGGCCATGCTGGTTGCGAGGCAGCTTTGGCATCTGCACGTATGGGCCTAAGGACCCTTATATTTACTATAAATTTAGATAATATTGCTTTAATGTCATGCAATCCTTCTATTGGAGGAACAGCTAAGGGTAATTTAGTTAAAGAAATAGATGCCCTCGGTGGAGAGATGGGTAAGATTGCTGATAGGACTGGGATTCACTTTAAGATATTAAATTCCTCTAAGGGCCCGGCAGTTCAGTCTACAAGAGCTCAGACAGATAGACAGAGATATCACGCAGCCATGAAAGAGGTTTTGGAAACTCAGGATAAGCTAGATATAAAACAGGCAATGATAGAGAATATTGTTGTTGAAAAGGGTGAAGTAAAAGGGGTTATCGATAATACAGGAATGGGTTATCATAGCAAGACCGTTATCTTAGCAACAGGAACTTTTTTAAATGGTATCATCCACATTGGACTGGTTCAATATCCTGCAGGAAGGGCGGGTGAGTTTTCTTCAAAAGGTCTTTCAAGATGCTTAGAAAGGTTGGGTCTTAAATTAGGCAGGCTCAAAACAGGTAC